>JAESSU010000231.1 GCA_016763955.1 Phycisphaeraceae bacterium
CTGCTTTACCTGAAAGCTTAACCTCATTCCAGCTTCGCCCTGCCCAGCGATCCCCCATCATCGCCCCCATCCCCGCGCCAACGCAGGCCCCGATGAGTGTGCCAAAAAGCGGAATAGGAATCAGACTGGTTCCTAAGATCGCACCGCAGATAGCACCCAAAAGTCCAAGGATTAGACTTCGCTTACTGGACTTGGCGTTGCGTGATGTGAGCATGCTGGCAAATGTTTCGACAATTTCTCCAAGGATCGCAAGTCCCATCAAAATAGCCAATGTCCAGATGCCTATTGCCTGTTGATCCCAATGCCACCAAACCCAGACACCTGTGCATAAGAGCATCAACCATGTCCCTGGCAACTGCAATAGCACCATGAACACTCCTGCCAAATTTAATAAAATGACAAGAATCACACCCAAAATCGTCAAAACCATGTACAGTGATGCCCACATAATGGTTATACTACACCAACCTAACCGGGATTGTTTAAGGGGCTTGTTTCCTCTTATAGCCCCTCCCATGTAGGCTATATACTCCAATAATTAATCACTGTGTTGCAGGTCATCGCAGCTACGAAAGTGTCCATGAATGACGTTAAGCCCTCGAGAAGTTACCAAAAGGTTCTAAACTCGATTGACTCAAACGCTTAGGACAGATAAATTGCATCATTATAGCAGTCCGTTTTTTTTTGATTTCCCCTCTTTGGGAGGCACTAGATGAGTCACACGTTGCGCGTTACGTTGGGGATGATCTGTTTGAGCCTATGCTTTGTCATAGCACCATTGGCAAAGGCGCAGTCTTCGGGCACGCTGCAACTATGGGAAGACTTTAATCATTACGTGCTGATTGCAAGACCTGATCTGGCAGAAGACTTGGGTAAAAAATTACTCAAAGCCAATTCAGATCGGCTCATTGATGCAGTTGAAGTAAGTACCTATACAGATTTTGAAAAAACACTTTTCAGAGCCCAAAAAATTCAGGGACTCAAAAAAGTTTCCAGTAATCTGGAAGCAAAACTGCAAAAGGCATTAGTCAAACGCTCGCGTGATCCCAAACGCATCAAAGCAGACATTATAAAACTCGGCCAAGGCACACGTGCACAAATTAATGCCGTCGCTCGATTGCGTGCTGCGGGTCAGTTTGCAGTTCCACAACTACTAAGCACGCTCCGTGACGAAAGTAAACAAGCACTGCACCCACATGTGATGGCAGCTATGGTTGGCATTGGCCGCCCTGCTGTTTACCCATTAGCTGTTGCACTCAAAAGCCTAGAGCCCATCCAGCAAGGCCAAATCACCCGCGTGCTTTCAGAGATTGGTTACCCCCGATCCCTGCCTTACATTCGAGAAGTGATCGAAAACACAAAGTCCGACGCGCAAACCCGTAAGGTTGCTCAAGCAGCCTACGCTCACCTAGCCTCACAAGCAGGTATCACCGAAGGCGTCAATGCTTCAGAACTATTTATGACCTTAGCGCAAAATCACTACGACTCAGCAGTCAATCGTGAAATCATGCCCGGCTATGAACCTTCTGATAAAACGGGCATCATCTGGACCTTCGACCGACGTGCAGGATTGCTTCCAATTGCAGTCCCCGGCCCGGTCTTTGGATACATCCTTGCCATGCGAACCAGCCAACGTTCGTTGGTGTTAAATTCGCATCTATCACCTGCCCTGTCCTTATGGCTTATGGCCAATCTTTCCCGTGAAAACCACATGCCCGCAAAGGCAGTCGATAAAAGCTATCCCAAAGACTGGCACCCTGCTGATTACTACCTCAAAGTTGCAGGCCCACTACGTCAACATGATGTTCTGTTTAGGGCCTTACAAGACCGTGACTATGTGCTTGCTTTAGATGCGATTCGCGGACTGCGTCTCACCGCAGGTACGGAAGCATTAGTCAACCGTCAAGGAATCATTCAGCCACTGATCACCGCGCTAAGTTACCCCGACCGTCGTGTGCGATTTAACGCTGCATTGACCATGGCAAACGCGCGACCCGACCAGCCCTATAACGGCAGCTTCCGCGTGATTCCTGTACTCTGCGAAGCAGTCCGTCAGTCGGACACCAAGTTTGCAGTGGTCCTTAGCCCGAACTTGGATCGTGCCAACCAGATTGCAGGCATTCTCCGTGATTTCTTGAAATTTGAAGTCGCAGCAGGCCAGACCATTGAAGATGTCACCGATGCCATCAGTTCAGGCCCCGGCGTGGACTTGATTCTCACCTCTGCTGATGCCACCTCAACGATGGACCTGCATCGCGATCGAGCAAGCAACTACAAACTCGTCGCTGCCCCGATGATCGCCATTGCCAACAACTCTGCCCAATTAGCTCAGATGAATGCGATCTTTGAAAACAACATGACCGTCTATCCTGTACTTGCAACACAAAGCAAGGCAGACCTCAATGCCGCGATTGGTTCTGCGATCAAACAGTTTGCAGGTCAGCCCATTGGCAAAAAAGAAGCCTTGCAATTTGCGATGGATGCTTTAAACATGATCTGGGAAATCACCATCGGTCATGGCCAAGTTTACAACGCCATTGAAGCTCAGCCGACCCTTATCCAAGCACTTAACGACAAGCGTGAACAGGTCGTCATGAAGTCCGCCCAAATCCTAGCACTGCTTAGTGATGCCCATGCCCAGCATGCCATCGCCAATGCCGCTCTAAACAGCAAGCGATCTAATAAAGTTCGTGTCTCACTGATCAATAGTCTTGCCTTGTCTGCCACACATCATGGCAATCAACTTAACGACATACAGATCAATAAAACTTTAAAAATCATCAACACTGCCAAGGGGAATCTAGCACAAGCTGCTGCTCGTGCTCACGGCGCACTGACCCTGCCCGCATCACACGTGGTGGATATGATCACTCAATAAACAAGCCTTGATTCGGATCACTCAAATTAAATTCCTCAAAAACTGCGAGTCACAAGCTCGCAGTTTTTTTTAGGTAAAAGCTCCCGGAAGTGGCGTAATCAACTTCCGAAGGCCCCGTTCGATCAGATGAGATAGCGTGGGTGATCGGCAAGTGGTATCATTTGCGTTTTATCCCCATCGGGTAAGATTTTGACCGCGTCAACAAACGTTTTGGAAGCCTAAACTAATGGGCCGCTTACAAAAGCACCCCAACACGTTCATTGACGACTGGTATAACCTTGAATTTCGCGTGAAACTATGAATCCATTGCCCCATGACCAAGTGGTTCCGATCCTCGACTTTGGATCCCAATACGTTCAACTTATTGCTCGTCGCGTGCGTGAAGCAGGTGTGTTTAGCATTCTGGTTCGCCCGGACATTACAATTGCTGAGCTTAAAGCTATGAACCCCAAGGGCGTGATCCTTTCAGGCGGCCCAGCGAGTATCTACGAAAACAATGCTCCTAAATGTGACCCCCAATTGTTTACGCTAGGCGTGCCCGTACTTGGTATCTGCTACGGGATGCAAGCTGCATCGTCCGTGTTAGGTGCCAAAGTCTTAAGCGCAACGAGTCGGGAATACGGCCGTGCGCAACTGCATATTCTGGACAAATCTGACCTGCTTGCAGGCATCCCCGAACACACCGCTGTTTGGATGAGTCATGGCGATCAAGTCGATACCCTACACGAAGATTTTACCGCTTTGGCAAGTACCTCCACATGCCCTTTTGCTGCGGTCAAACATAAAACTCAACCTTTCTATGGCGTACAGTTTCACCC
>JAESSU010000232.1 GCA_016763955.1 Phycisphaeraceae bacterium
CGACAATGAGCATCGACCCTGTAAAAATAGTGTAAAGCCCCACAACCGTCAGCCCCCCTAAAAGCCCCCAACGGTTTACCACCACTGCAAAAACCATGTCGTTATGATTCTCCGGCAGATAGTTGTACCGCAAGATCAACTTAGAACGCTCATCGCCATAACCCGACAACCCGCCAGACCCTAAAATACGCATTGCTTTGTTCTGTTGATCGCCTTGGCGGTCTACAAACTCCGTGATGCGATTGCGCTGATACTTCTTAAGAATCTGCATGTCATTGGGCAACGTGTAAATCATAATGATGTTTAGCGAAAGGCCCGCAAGACCAATGCCAACTAATGCAAAGAGATGCTTTAACCTTGCACCTGCTGCAATGAGCATAAAAAATAATGCAGGAACAAACATCATTGCAGACCCAAGGTCGGGTTCTTTGAGAATCAAAATGACAGGGATAAACATAATAAAAAACGGCGGCAACAACCCTGTGAGCTTGCGATAATTATCACGGTTTCGCAAGTACCATGCCAGCGATAACACAAAACTGATCTTGGCAAGTTCTGATGGCTGCATGTTCATGAAACCGAGGTTCAGCCATGAACGCGCGCTGTTTCGAACGGGCACAATCGAGTTAGGCATTCCGGGGATCAGTAAAATCAGCAGTAAAACTAAGGTAAAAACAAACATGCCAAAGGATAAATAACCAATGGTTTTAGGATGGGGAATCCACGTAAAGACCATGACACCAAGCGCAATGACAAGCCACTTGGTTTGCGCAGCTGCAGCTTGAGGTTCGGTCGTGCCGGAGATCACGTTGATGCCGATGATGGTTAAGGCAACTGCACTTAACAAAGTCAGCCATGAAAAATTAGGTGTTAGTAACGCAGAGAGAACTTTAAGAAAGGATTTCAAAGATAACCCTCCTGACGTAATGCCCAGAAAATTTGATTGGCAATCGGCCCTGAAACCGCGCCGCCGGAGCCTGCATATTCAACCACCACTGCCACCACATAGCTGGGCTTGCGATCATTTTTAAGATACACCAAACCGACAAACCATGCATGGTCTCCGGGTTTTTTGGTGACTTCATAGCTTTGGATTTTGCGGTCCTGGTTATCATCAATCCAGCGAGCGGGCGCGGTGGCGGTCCCGGTCTTACCCCGGAGGGTGACATCGGGAATATTAAAAACTTTTTCGCCATTTAGTTTAACCAAATGGTTCGACGAACCGCGTCGTTCATTGACACTTTGATACATGCCTCTAAAGACATCTTTGAGTCCAGCAGCATCGAGATTCACTTGATGCGATTGCTGCACCTGTTGAGAGTCAATCACAAACGTTGGTTGTAATGATCGACCACCACGAGCCAACGTTGCATAGGCATTGGCACATTGCAGCGGGCTCCATTCAACAGGCCCCTGCCCAATAGCCATTTGAATGGCATCCTGTACACCAAGACTTTTGTTAACTAATTGGCCATGGCTATCGAGCTTAGGTAGATGGCCTGCATGTTCAGGCGTGAGTCCACAATTCGTGCGTTTACCTAAACCAAACTGGTCATACCAGTAGCTCAATCGCTTGATCCCAAAGCGCTGTCCTAAGGTGTAAAAATAAACATTACAACTCACGCAAATCGCATCATGGCCGATCAACGGGCCATGCCCCACCATACTTGCTTTGTAAATCCAACAACGATTGCGCAACAGATTATTCATGTCCAGTGCGCCCTCACAGGTGATGGGACTCCCCAGACTCACCACGCCTGCTGAGTAGGCAGATGCGAGCACTATAGGCTTGATCGTCGACCCCGGCGGATAAGACATGGCAATCGGACGATAGATCAAGGGCTGATTGGTTCGCGCCCAATTTGATGTCCAAAAGCTTGATGGTTTTTCCTTTAGATCACGCCTGCTATAGCCCGGCACACTCACCGCAGCTAACACTTGGCCCGTCGCAATCTCCAGAACCACCGCAGCGCCATTAAGCGGTTTACCCATGTTCGATTCATTCATATCTTTGGCATGCCAAGGCTGCTGACGCATTAGCCCCACTCGACTGTCATGGCTCATTAACGCTTGAATTCGAGCTTGTAACTGAATATCAATGGACAACCGCACGTCCTTGCCTGCCACGGGCTGCCGCATTTGAACGTCGCCGCTTTCACGGTTAATGATGCGTTGGCCGCGCTGACCACGCAGCGTTTTTTCCATCTGTTTTTCAATACCCCACGCACCTATTTTGTCCCCCGGTCGGTAGCCTGCAAAGTTAATAATACGCTTACCTGTTTCGTCTTTATTGATAAACGCTGGCAGGTCATCTTTTTCCCAGAGCCTGCGAATGTTGCCAATCAGATGCGTTCCCACGCCTGCTGTTTGGATTTCGATCATCGGCTCATTGCCGCCGCGTAGGGGCGAGGGAAACAGACTGCGGTCTACTTGGATAATCAATTCATCTAACGGGTAACTGCGTGTTGTGGAGTCCACTAGTTTTACCCATCTCCAGATCGAAGTTTTATCGTCATAAGCTTGTGTGATAATCTGCTGGAGGTACAAACGATTTTGAGGCGTTAAAGCAAATACGACTGAATGGTAGTCGCGTTCTTCCATGATGTCTGCTGCGACATCTGCGAGCGCGACTGGCGTATTGGAATCTTGCTCTGCTTTTTTTTGCCAACGTGACCAAAGATAACTTTTAAGTCTTGCGACCTTTTGAAGCACGCCTGATTTAACATCCTCTAGCTCTGCTGGAGGGATGCCTCCAAGCCTTGCAAGTAGCTCCCACATGTCATCGACTTGTTTTTGATACACAGGCAAAAATTCTGCGGTGCGTTCTTCACGTTGTGATGCGCTGTAGTCATACCAGTTCTGTTTGTATTTTTTACGTGCTTGACTGTACGCCGTTTTGTACGGCCATTGATCTGAGATGACTTTATAATGCACTGCCACGTCATATGCAGGTGCATCAGCAGCAAGCACTCGGCCATGCCGATCCAAGATACGCCCGCGAACCGTGGGGATAAACTGCCTAACGGTCAAACGAGACTCAGCAATTTTGCGCCAATCTGAGACTTGCACTGCGGTCATGTAAGTCATGCGTAATGTCAGCAGCAAACTGATCAGCAGCATCAACATCGCAAGCATTAAAAGCCTGCGGTGAAACATACTGGGAACCAGTCGTCTAATTGGATTATAAAATCGCATGACCGCTCCTGGAGACTTAAATCCAGATTCTTCCAGAGCGAATCCACAAGGGAAATGGCAGACAGATTAACATCACCGTTTTACGCCCGTCCGACTCGTGTTTCGTTACAGCTTAAACGTCACGTATTACATCTTGCGATGCATCAGCGACACGCCCCCGGAGGTGTCTGAGCTATTTCCCATAGCGATGCTGGTCGTGATCCAATACAAATAAGTTGCGCTGAACCACTCGATTCATTGACGATACTTAGTGAGAAGCAATCTCTAGCTTCGCGCGGGCACTATCGACTTTTTGCTTCTTAGCAGCAAGGGCTTCTTCGCCGGCAGCTTCTAAAGCTAATGCAGCGTCGAGTTGGGCCTTGGCAGCAGCCTTGTCGATCTCAGAAGCCAAAATCGCAGCATCAGTGACTAGCGTCAGCTTATTATCCTTCATTTGGGCGAAACCGCCTGAAACAAAGTACAGCTCACTGCCTGATTCAGTATCCAAACGCAATGCACCTGCACCGAGTTTGACCATCAAGGGGGCACGTTGTGGTTCCACACCCAGCAAGCCATCCCAGACGGGGATTGAAGCGTAAGTCACTGATTGATCAACCAGTTGACATTCGGGGGTCACCAATGTGCATTGAAATGATGTAGCCATAAAATTCGTTCCTAATTTGCTCTCTAATACCATTCACGATTAAAACTTGTCCGTGATTCACTTGGCGAACACAATCACCACAAAGTCTTATGAACCGTCCGATGCGTATAAAACGCCTATCCTACCGATAACTTACTCAAAAATCAAAACATTAAAACCGGCATAACCCCACTTGGCCCCGCCTCTTTATATCAGTTGTTTATGAGAGTTTGATTAAACTTTAAAGTTGAAAAGAATTTTCAGATCAAGCGAATCGTATTACTCAGATTCGTGGCCAATTCCAGGTAGGTTGTAACGTGCTTGAGCTTGCAAAATAAAGAGATGATTATGAAGCTTCGTTAAATCGGGGACAAGATCGTCATTGACAATTAAATGATTTTGCATGCTATCTAGTCGCAAGGACATTTCATAATGAAATCGCTTTGAAGCTTTACGCTGTTGTGGGCCAGAGACTTTGGCTGTCAATAAATTCGAACGGCTAATTAAAGATTGCAATCCTATAAGTTGTTCTCTGGAAAGCTTTATCACCGGCCGGGCATCTTTGTTGATGGCATTAAATCCACCGCCAAAAGACAATGTCCCATCGGGTGTGAGTTCAAAATAGGTATAACGTTTGTCCGTGGTCAAAGATTGGAGTTTTAGCTCCATGGCAGCAATGCCCGACGGGGATATCATCTTATTAGTAGAGATACAGCCGGGCATTAAGCTCACAAGTGACAGTAAAAAAATGGACGTGCGCACAAAGGTAGTGACAGGGATAGTCATTGTTTTAATAGCCTCGGTGAGCATCCAATGTTGTACCTGGTAACTGGCGACCGGTGTAGAGGATCATACGATCAAGGAGCACCTGCGTTGGCGGCGAGTCTTTGCCTGTGGTGATGTAGCAGTTGGTCTTGCCCCAACTGGTGATCGACAGATGCAATAAAGGACGTTGATCGTCTTTGGGAGATTGATTTTTCAGAACTGCTTCAGCGTAAGGGCTGGTGGGCTCTGCCATGAG
>JAESSU010000018.1 GCA_016763955.1 Phycisphaeraceae bacterium
ACTCTTGATTTCAAGAGAAGCTTCCTTACAAATCTCCGAAAACGTCTCCTGATTTAAAGGGGAAACTTTCGGGGGTAACAATTGAATATTTACAAAAGCGGAGGTCAGCAATGGCCTCCGCTTTTTTTTCGTCACACTATCATCCAATCAAACGCCTTGTGGCAACCTGGCTCATTTCACAATACGTCTGTTTTCCCATACGATTCTTATCTTATGAGCTTTGTTGATTTACATTGTCACTCCACTGCTTCCGATGGCACGATCCCGCCAGAAGACTTGCCCGCACTGGCGGTGAGTCTAGGTCTTAGCGCAATTGCGATGACAGACCACGACACCACCTGCGGTGTGCCTGCATGCAAAGCAGCATGTGAGACAGCGGGAATCGACTTTGTGCCAGGCATTGAAATTTCAGCTGACCCCGGGCCGCGTATTGACACTGATGGGGTGGAACGCCGCCGTGGGACGCTGCATTTACTGGGCTTATTTGTCAGACATGATGATCCGGAACTTGCAAAAATCAGTAGTCGGATGCGTGAAGCACGCAACAGCCGTAACCCTGCAATTATCGAAAAACTTCAAGCCCTGGGGGTTCGCATTACCTATGACGAAGTACTAACCCTCGCCCAAGAGCAAGGGACCCAAGTCATTGGTCGGCCTCATATTGCTCAGTTGCTCGTTGCCAAAAGTTATGCCAAGTCACTGTCGGATGCATTTACCAAATATCTAAAATTTGGCGCTCCTGCATTTTTGCGTCGAGATTATCTTTCACCGGCTCAGGCAATTGATGCCATCCACCATGCAGGCGGATTGGCCATCTTAGCTCACCCCGTCCAACTGGTAATGCCCAACACAGATGAGCTAGAGCATGCGATCAAACGTTTAGCGGACATCGGACTTGATGGCATAGAGACTCGTCACTGCGACCACACGCCAGCGTTAACTTTGCAATACGAAAAATTCGCACAGCGGTTTAAGCTCCTCACTTCCGGTGGCAGTGATTTTCACGGCGACCGCAAAACAGTCAAGCTCGGCTCACAAAATGTCCCCCGCGCAGTCTACGAACAAATGCTTTGCTCACGCAAGCAAACGCAATAAGCATCATAAAAAAAAGCCCACGTCAATTGACATGGGCTTTTATATGAAGTGGGAGTAATAGGATTCGAACCTATGAAGGCATAAGCCAGCAGATTTACAGTCTGCCCCGATTGACCACTCCGGCACACTCCCGTGCAAGTAGATCAACAGTATAAACCATCAGAGCCAAAATTCAACTTCAACAAACGTCTACCGCAAAGGAACTCAAGTTGTAATCACCCCAACCCCCAAACGATCGCTCATAAAACATACCGACTGCATTCTTAAAGCTCCAAAGAAGGAACTCGCTTTTGATCCATTTCACCCAAGATAGTACAATCGTAGTCCGATAAGCATGTTACAAGGATTCGTCCATGAGTGCAGTCGTTTCGAATCTCAACGCACCGGTCTTGGTGCTCAATCGCCTTTGGACGGCCATTCGGGTCACCGACGCCCGTCGTGCCTTCTCACTTTTGGTACGCAACCTAGCGGAAGTCATCCACACACAAGACGACAATTACAACAGTTACGATTTTGAAAATTGGGCGGAACTTAGCCAGTCGTGGCAAGAGTTTGAAGGACAGCATTACCAGAAAATCCACACGCCCCGAATGCCCTTAGCAGTCCCCAAGATCATCAGACTTTTTGGCTACGACCGTTTGCCCAAACAGGGAGTCAAACTCAACCGGCGTAACATCTATGCCCGTGACAAAAGTCTTTGTCAGTACTGTGGGGGAAAATTCTCGACCTCTGAACTAAGTTTGGATCACATCAAGCCCCGAACGCAAGGCGGACAAAGCTCATGGACCAATCTGGTATGCAGTTGCGTTAAGTGCAATGCTCGCAAAGGCGGGCGTACGCCAGAACAAGCTAGTATGAAGCTCATTCGCAAGCCCTACAAACCCAAGCGAAACCCGGCCATTAGCATCAAACTCTCAACCGACCGTTTTGCATGTTGGCAAGCATTTCTGGATAACGCTTATTGGTCAGTGGAGCTTAAGTAATACCATTGACGCTCAATGTCGCGACAGGCAATAGCTCCGACACTTCCGGGGGCGTGTCGCTGATGTATCGCAAGATGTAAGACGTGACGTTGTAGTTGCAATGAAATATTAGCGGACTAAAAAACGCCCGTTTGTTTGTGATTGGCATTATTGACGGCGATTGACTTTTGCGGGCATGCCGGTTTTTGCGGACTCGTAAATGGCATCCATCAGTTGGCTTTGGATGATGCCGTTTTGCGGGCTCGTGCGAGGTTGGGCTTTACCCCTAATGGCATCGATGAAATTGTGCGTAGGCGATTCGTGTCCCATGTCATCGGTGATGGGCGGGTATTTGATTTCTTTGTCGTGTTTGAAGACTTTGATCCATCGGCTAAGCCATGCGTCGATATCGATGCGTCCTTTTTCGAAGATGAAAGTTAGCGGCCCGGAAACAGAATCACTGTTACCGCTGATGGCTATGCTGGCCATCACACCATTGGCAAATTTGATGACAAAAACGGAGTTGATATCCACGGGTGTGCCATGGTTGTCAACCCATGCAAAGACACTGTCTACATCGCTGGCAACTGACCAGCAGAGACTGTTTAGCAGATGTGCGCCAGAGTCATAGGCTTGGCCGCCGCCGGAGAGTTTGGGATTTTGTCGCCAGAGTCCGGTGGTGAGATTCATCCAGTTTTGTGTGAGGTAGCCGTTGACCATTTCCAGTTTGCCTAGTTCGCCGGATTGGATGACGGATTGCAGATAAGCAAACTCCGGGGAGCAGGGGCTGTTGTAGCCGATGACCAATGTCTTGCCTGTTTGCTTGGTTATTTCTGCCAGGCTGTAAGCATCATCTAGGTTGGTGACCATCGGCTTTTCAAGATGCACATGACAGCCTGCTTTTAGGGCTTGGACAGCATGTTGGCAATGCAGTGTATGGGGCGTGGCGATGAACACCGCGTCGGGTTTGATTTGAGCGTACATCTCCGCAGCATCTGTGAAAACAGCGGGCTTTTGGGGCATGTCCTGAAGATTGTTTTCGATGAATTTTTCCACTTGATCTGTGGTGATATCACAGAGTGCAGCGAGTTGGACATCTGCGATTTGTTGGAGCCTCTGGGTGTGATTTTTCATGAAACCACCGCAACCTAGAAACGCGATTTTGACTGTAGACATGTATGCACTCCGTTTATCTTTAAAGGAAAAGAAGAACTATAACAGGACGTTTATCACGATAACAAAGCTTATTGGTGCGCTCAATGGTATTTTTGTGCAAAATGTGATTGTGCAGGTTAATCCA
>JAESSU010000019.1 GCA_016763955.1 Phycisphaeraceae bacterium
ACAGTACGTACATTATCGGACGTTGTGTTAGAAAGGCAGGGGGGTTCTGTTTAATCCTGCGACAAAGTTTATCCCGTATCTTGTTATCTCATATTAACTAAGCAGGTGAAGGAATGATTAGTACCGCTAAGGCAGAACCCAATGCGATGGCCAAAATTTGCTTCAAGAATGCGTTGTTCATAATGACTTTCTCCGTGTCTCCGCCCCGTTTTCAAATTGGGGCTGTTGGTTAAATGCCACCCCTCCAGGTGACGTGATTCGTAAGCTATTCAGGATGCCAAAATTTAATCAGCAATGGCAACTTTATTTTTTAGAACGTTATTAAACCCTTTTTTAGGGTCGTTCCTTCTGCGTTCATATAGTGAAGCAGGGGCAGTTGTGCCAAGTCTTTTAAATCATCACAAGCGAACTGCCTGGACAATTCGATAGCATCATCGATATTGCTACGAAACCCGAATAAAACCGAAATTTGATTCCGTGCCGTTTTGTCGAGTTGATACCAGCGTTGTGAAATTAACGCGACGGTGTGGCCGCCGCCCCCGGTCTTTGGATCTACATGGCGACCACGGGTGAGCATTGGCCTTGCCTGATCTTTGTGATCGGCAAACACATCCCCAGCTTCGTCAATGAACACCAAGCATCCGCGAGATGCCCAAAACGTCCGATGAAACCGATCCCAATCTGTGAAGACATGCCCGGCCCAACCGTCAACGTTTTGGCCTTCAGCACTTGCTAATGGGTCGTAGACTAGGACTGCCCGATTAGCCGTCCTGGTAGCGGTACTGAGTCGTTTTGCCAGGACTGTTTTGCCGCTGCCCGTTATCCCTTGGAACGCTATGTGTTTGACTGCCATCTTTTTTGACTTCCTTGTCATTTTTGGTGGTTAAAACAGAGGTGATTTTGACGCGAGCAAGATACAAACCTGCGAACACCAAGAGCGCCAATGGTGGCCAAACTGACCAGGTGCCAAGTGTTGCCGACATTGCTTTAGCCAGGACTTTTTTTTCTGCTGGTGTGGGCTTGCCGTTCTCACCGCCCATGGCTTGGCCGATGCGTTCGAGATGGTCGCTGAGAACTTCGCCCGCTTCTTCGCCGAGATCCATTTTCTTGGCTTCTGGTTCTGGCTGTTGGCCTTGCCCCTGGTTGATAGTGCTAGCATTATCGTCCTGGACTGTTGACGCTGTGGCCGGTGGCCATGTGCCGCCATTGACGAGCTTGTCGCCATTGCGGGGTTTCTTCGGTCGCCCGTTCCGCCGCTTGGGGTTGCCCTGACTATCTAGCTTGACCTTCCCAAACATATTGGTTTCAAACCATTTGATCGGTTGGAGATTGATATCTTTGGGGTTTACGACTGGATCGGACTTTTTCGGGGGTTTTGTTTTTTCCTGATGGAATTTTAATTGCTCGGAAATACCAGCATTCGTTTGGTCGGCAACTTCCGAAAGTCCGACATTCGCCACAAAACCCGCTAAATTAGGCTCTGAAACGGTTTTTTTAACATCCTCAGAACATTTGGGTAAAGGTTCGGAAAGTATATTCGTTGTATCGTCCGACATTTTGATACCTTTCAGTTAATTGAATTGAATTAACTGGAGACTATCAAAATGATTCGAAAAACTGCAAATATACTTTTTAACTGGTTTATAATCACCCTCAAATCGGGCATGATTATTTGTTCTTGGATCGTTTTGGCTATCTCGGTGGTATTGGTCGGTACGCCGGCAATAATCTGTCTAGCAGTGCTAATGATCTTCACAGGGGCAAGATGGTCACTCGAGAAACTACAGAAAATTAACGACGCTTACGACGCTTGCGAACCGGCCCCGGCCAAAGCTCAAAGCCCGCAACTGAAAAATGATGGTCATGGGTAAATACACGCTGCAACCCCAGACGCTGCATCACCGCAAAGCTCGTGCAATCCGTATAGCCAATGTCCTGATCAGTAAACTTATCCAGCAGCTTAAACGATGCAAGCTGATCCTCACGGGTCACCTGCTCGATGGTTAATCGACTGTAGTTGATTAACAACCTACCGAATTCAGCTGCGCGTATCGGTGATTCTCTTTGTGCCAAACGATTCAACGTTTCAGCTATCACCTCATTGGTTGTGATAAGCCGAATATTTTTTTGGACAACCTGTTCCCAAGCAGGCTGGAAATGGTTGAACAAATTATCATCTTGATTACTTTTGGCCAACCAAGCATTTGTATCGACGTATAGCATGATCATTTGCGGACTCGTTTTTGCTTCGTTGTCGTGGGTTCTTCATACATGTCGTCAACGTTGGATGCCAAGTCAGGTGATCCATGAAACCTATAGTCATCAAACGGATCGCGTCCTGTATTATTCTCCAAGTCCTTTTCGACAAGTTGACGCATGTACTCACTGAAAGACACACCCGCATCATGTGCCGCACGGTTCAATTTGGCTTCCATCGTGATTGGCAATGTGATTGTTTTTCTGGTCATCGTTGTCATGGTACACCTCCTAGTGTGATTATCATATCATACCACATCTGCAAGTCTGGCACCTCATTCGCTGACCGAGGTCGCTGAGCTTTGTGCCCGGCCTTTGGGGGGCTTGCAGGCTGCCGTACAATGCGGAGCATTTACCTAATCAGCATCCTCATACTGTCTTTGTCTTTCTATTATCTTAATTATCAGTATTTGTGGATGTTATCATCCATGCTCATACGACCAAGGGCGCGATTTGGGTTCCGGGGGGGTGCCTGGTGGCCGGTGGCCTAGCATCTAATGGACGAAATGACAGACGGAACGGTGAAATTAGTCCGTTTTGATCAATGTTAGCATTTTACTAGGGTGTATAGGGCGAAAAAAAACCGCTTAGCATTACCATTATTTTGAGAGTAAGCCTAAAGACCTCTGCTTGGCCTCTACGCGAGCAACAAAGTTAGCCAAGGCCGAATCCCCTGCAAGTATCTCTGGCCGCTTAACGGCCCATTCCTTGGTAGTCTGCTTGCCCTGTTCAAGCACTGACTGTATCGCGGCTACTTTTGCGTGAAGTTGCTGCGCTTTTACCGTTGCCCATTCTTTGACTTTGATCGTGTGATAGTGCGTTCTGCGCTTCTGCTCCCATTGCAGGAACGTGCATACTTTTTTCTGCTCAACCAGTGGCCGCATGGGTGACGCTTCATGGATCCAGTCGGCCCGAATATGTAGGACAAAACGCCACTGGTGGCATCGGTCACTATATGGGTTGATGCGAATTGGCGCCCCCGGAAGTGCCATCATCTCAAGGATGATGGCCCTAGTCGCATTGCGATTCTGCTTGCCGCGTCGAGCTGCTAAGTTGGTGATTGTGAACCAAGGTATCAACACGCCCCGCCTTTGAGCTGGCGCGTGATTCTGACAGATAAGATCGACGATATCGCCGACAATGCGACGATTAGGCAAACGCTCAACGTACCAGGCTTTTGCAGATTGGTACGCATATCCAAATCTAACCAGAGGATTCGGCCGCTTTGCTTGGTGGGTCGCTTTACTCATTGCTGAAAAATCGCCCTCACTGCATCGCAAGGGACGTGTTTAATCCGCTGGCCGGTTCTGATGATTTTAATATTGCAGGACGTGCGTAGATCGGTAATCGAAGTGACTCTGCATAGGTGATACAGATCCTCACCGCTGTGCCTGTCGCGCTTAAGAACATACGCCAGGACACCTACTGGGGAGTTGTCCAGGCTAGTCGTGAAAACATCACGCAAATGCTCAAGCGTAGGTTTTAGATCCGTCTCGATGACCATGCCAATCCTTTGGCTTGTGTTTCCGTCCTGGAAAAATCCGGGGGGGCTTTTAACAGCCCCGCCCGAATCTGATGGAGTCAAAAATGACCTGACGCCGCTTTCGCATGCGCCCGGCCTTTGGGGGGTTAATTATAAAAGGCTGTGCCGAAATTCGTGGCGATGTAATACACCAAGCCAATGCCGCAAGCGATAATCACGGCCATTGCCATACCCATAAAAAACATGAAACGAAAGCCGCCGTCGATTTGGTCTGAGGCTGTTTTTAAATCGCTCATACTTCACCGCCGATCAGGGCTAGGCGGTATTGCTGCATATCACGTTTAACCATCTGACCAGGCTTGGTTTTGCGGTTTGTTTGGATCGTAGCTGTGACACGCTCGCGATGACGTTGAGCTGATTTGCGACATGACGCGCTGCAAAACTTGGCGTCTGTTCGGCAAGCCATGAACATATCACGGCAAATACAGCAGACCGGGCGATGGTTATAAACTCTCATGCTTCACCGCCTGGTTCTATGGCTGTAACTCTTTTAAGTTCGTAAATTCCAGTAATGCCCTTCAAGAACACGGCTGGCGTGTGGCCGCAAAATAAAATGGCCGAGCTTTCTACTTTGCTTTGTTGCAATTGGCCGCTATCAAATCTCACCATCACAGGTGAACCAACTGGATTTTTGAAGTTGAATAGATCTACTTCACGCTGCTTTTTTTGTGTGGCTATGCTCATACCGCACCCCCTGCCAGTGCTAGACGGTATTGCTGGTGATCATGCCGGATGCTCCAGGAGTGACTACCTTGGCAGTATTCCCAGATGCGACAATCACCGCCCTGTTCGACCAGTCTAATGGTGGTGTCTTGGATACGTTGGATCATTTTGCAAGCACGTAGGCTCTCAATGAGTTTACCCAGAACAAAACCAGCATTTAGCATGTTTTCATGTGGCCCGCTGGTAACAGTGACGTTTGAATTGTCTGGTTGAATTGGCGGTAATTCGATAATGAGCCGGTAGACACCCGGTTCGGTGTATGGGACGTGAGACATTGCTAGACCTCCATCTGAATAAAAGATGTGGTCTGACCCTAGCTTGAGCTTGTAAAAACAGTCGGAATCTGCGAGAATCTAACTGTCTGGTGGCTTCTCAATCACGAACTATGGGCCAGACCTCGCCACGGAATGTTCTTGCATTCGCGTGGCTTTTTTTTGATTACTTTAGAGATTTCAGGATTATTGACAGGATTAGAGTTTAATACCCTCGCCCTTAATCGTTATAACCGCAAGTCCTACAGTACGTACATTATCGGACGTTGTGTTAAAAAGGCAGGGGGGTTCTGTTTAATCCTGCGACAAAGTTTATCCCGTATCTTGTTATCTCATAT
>JAESSU010000233.1 GCA_016763955.1 Phycisphaeraceae bacterium
CAACTCAAAAAATCGTCAGCACAGTATTTTGTGTGCAATCTTTTTGACCTGCGGCCCATCTCGTGTCGACACAACACGGCTCGCCAAGACAATTTACGGGACATGCTATTTGCCCTATGAATCTGAGTAGGGGATATGCAAAATAAAGGGCTAAAGGGGTATGGGGAGGGAGATGGAGAGATCCCATGCTTCGCGGAGCCTTAGCATTGGGCTTTGTCCCAAAGGTTGCTTGAAACCAAAGACAATTTCCGGGGGGGATATAAAAAAGGGCAGTCCTTTGTGAGGACTGCCCTTGTATTTGATGCGGTATGTCAGTGGGTGATCAGATTTTTCCGATGACCAAGCTGATGTTGTGTCCGCCGAATCCAAATGAGTTACTCATGCCGTATTGGGCTTGAACTTCTCTTGCGACGTTGGGGACATAGTCTAGGTCGCATTGTTCGTCGGGGTTGTCTAGGTTAATGGTTGGAGGCAGTATGCCTGTTTGCAGAGCTTTGGTGGTGAGGATGGCTTCTACGCCACCGGATGCACCTAGGAGGTGGCCTGTCATGCTCTTAGTCGAGTTGACGGGAATCTTGTAGGCACGATCACCAAAGAGTCTCTTGACCGCTCGTGTTTCAGCAATGTCGCCTAGCCCTGTACTGGTGCCATGCGCATTGATGTAGCCGATTTGGTCGATGTTAAGTCCTGAGTCTTTAAGTGCACGTTCCATGGCATAGGCTGCCCCGGAACCGTCTTCTAACGGTGCGGTGATGTGCGACCCATCGCATGTACTTCCGTAGCCCATGAGTTCGCCATAGATTTTCGCGCCCCGTGCTTTGGCATGTTCGTATTCTTCGAGTACGAGAATGCCAGCCCCTTCCGAGAGGGTGAAGCCATCCCGGTCTTTATCGAAAGGGCGTGATGCCCGTGTGGGGTCGTCATTGCGTTTGGACAGTGCTTTGAGGGCGATAAAGCAGGCCATCCCCAGTGGGGTCATTGCTGCTTCAGAACCACCGGCGATCATGATGTCCGCCGCATCGTTGCGAATGGCATCAACCGCTTCACCGATGGCATGTCCTGCTGAGGCACATGCCGTGGCTACGGCAGCATTAGGGCCTTTGATGCCGAAGTGAATCGACACATTGCCCGCACCTGCGTTACACATGAGTTTGGGGACCATGAAGGGGCTGACACGCGAGGGGCCTTTTTCAAGCATCTTGCGATAGCCGGTTTCAAATTCCTCAATACCACCGATACCGGTACCAATGATTGCACCGCATCGCCAAGGATTGAAATTTGCAAAATCAATCCCCGCATCATGGGTTGCGTCAATAGCCGCATTAAGGGCGAATTGAGAAAAGCGATCCATTCGCTTAGCAACTCGCGGATCGATATTAGGTGAATTCCATTCGCTAATCTGACCTCCGATTTTCACGGAGTGTTCACTGGTGTCAAAACGAGTGATCATGCCCACACCACTGGTGCCAGTTATGATCTTGTTCCAAACACCGTCAACAGTCAGACCCAGACTGGTAACGCAGCCCATGCCGGTGATGACAACTCGACGTTTACTCATACAGATGACTCAGCTGTGTATCAAGATTGGTTTGCGTCACAGATCGATTTGATCTCCCTTTATGACATTACACAAAGGGGTGTGACTCAATCCATCTTAATTACTCGCCGCCTTCTTTCATGTTCTTTTCGATATAAGTAACAGCTTGGCCGACGGTGGTGATCTTTTCAGCTTGATCGTCGGGAATGGAGGTTTCGAATTCGTCTTCGAATTCCATCACCAATTCCACGGTGTCTAAGCTGTCTGCATTGAGGTCGTCAACGAAGTTCGTAGCAAGGGAAATTTCCCCTTTGTCTACGCCCATTTGTTCGGCCACAATTGCGGTTACGCGTTCTTCTACTGATCCACTCTCGCTCATCATCCATCCCTTTCTGGATAGCAACTTTGGTCCAGGCATCCTTTGCCTTTTGAGACCTTGTTTTGTTTAACGAATCTTAAAAATCCAAACATTGGCAGTTCACAGTGGGTCTGAGACAGACTTCCTGTTAGATACTGATTAAGGCGGATACTATAGCCCCATGCTGTATCTATGCCAAGCGATAGACAGTTCCATCGCAAAATTTATCACATTGACATGCCACCATCAACACACAGAACTTGGCCGGTGATAAAGCCGGCATCTTCTGAAGTGAGGAAATTGATCGCTGCTGCCAGTTCTTCTGGTTTTCCAAAGCGTTGTAAAGGCGTGACTTGTGTCGCAAACTTTTTGACTCGGTCTGGCAGGTCCTTGGTCATCGCCGTTTCGACAAAGCCTGGTGCCACCACATTGGCGGTAATTTTTTTCGATGCCATTTCTTTGGCAATGGTTTTGGTAAAACCAATAAGGCCGGACTTGGCGGCTGCGTAGTTGGCTTGACCGGGGTTGCCGATCACACCGGAAACGGAGCTGACATTGATGATGCGGCCGAATTTGCCCCGCATCATTTGTCGCAAAGCCGCACGGCAGGTCACAAAGCAGGACCGCAAGTTACAGGCGATCACATCGTCGAATTCTTCATCGGTCATACGCAAAAGCAGGTTGTCACGTGTGATCCCTGCATTGTTGACCAGAATATCGAGACGGCCATGATCGTCAGCCACTTTTTCGACAAGTTGGGCCAAGGCGGTATGGTCAGTGATATCACATTTGTAAACAGATGCTTTGCCACCTGCTTGGGTGATTTCGTGAGCGATTTTTTCTAGTTGATCAAGTCCACGTGCCACTAGGACAACGTGCCGGCCATGGCGTGCCATGAGTCGTGCAGACGCTTCGCCAATGCCTCGCGAAGCGCCGGTGATCAATGCTATACGTGTTGGGGTGTCGGACATAGGTGTCAGATTCCGGTGCGTTTTCTCTAAGTTAGGAGTCTTATCATACTTTCAAGTTGATACAGCTTACTGGGGTTGAGCAAAATTCGCCACACGAGTCCCCCGATTAATGCGTCGCATCAGACCCGAGAGCACTTTGCCGGGGGCCATTTCCATATATTCACCACTGAGATTGGCCACGGCCCAAGCCATGGATTGGCTCCAGCGGACGGGGCTGGTGAGCTGTTGGACAAGCCGTAGCTTGATGCTGGCAATGTCCGCTTCATGGGCAACCCCGGTGACATTGCTTAGCACAGGGATCGTTGGCAGTTGCCATTGTGTTTGTTCTAGTGCGTCGCCTAACCGGTCGGCAGCAGGCTTCATCAGCGGGCTGTGGAAAGCTCCTGAAACGGTGAGTGGCGTGGGTTTAAAGCCCATGTCGCTGGCAACTTTCACCGCACGCTCGCAGGCATCTAATGAGCCGGAGACGACGACCTGCATTGGTGAGTTGAAGTTGGCGGGGACCAGCACGCCGTTTTCACGGGCTTTGTCACAAAGTTCGTTGATTGCCTCTTCGG
>JAESSU010000234.1 GCA_016763955.1 Phycisphaeraceae bacterium
AGTTTGACATCTGTGCGGTTAAACGAAATTTTAAACTTCGAGCATTTGTGTGACATCACTACGCTTGCGCTGAGCAATATCCATCTGCTCGCCTGAAGGACTATTTCCCGTTTGGATCATTGAAGCAAAACAGTCAAACAAATATCGTGAGTCATGGGGCCCAGGTGCAGCTTCAGGATGATACTGAACTGCAAACACAGGCTCAGAAGCATGACGGAAACCTTCAAGGGTTTGATCATTGAGATTAATATGGGTCGGTTCGCCGCCCGCTTTTTTCAGGCTATCAATATCCACTGCAAAGCCATGGTTTTGGCTGGTGATTTCCACCTTCTGGGTCGCAAGATTCTGCACCGGTTGATTCCCACCACGGTGACCAAACTTGAGCTTGAAAGTTTTAGCGCCCATTGCAAGGCTCAACAATTGATGCCCAAGGCAAATACCAAAAATTGGAACCTCACCGATAAGGCTCCGAAGGGTCGCAATACTTTGTGTCACCGCTGAAGGATCAGCAGGCCCATTAGAGACGAACAATCCCTTGGGGTTATAAGATAAAATTTCTTTAGCGGTTGCGGTGTTAGGCACGACGGTAACATCACGGCCCACATCGACCAAATTTCGGAGAATATTATTTTTTGCGCCACAATCAATAGCGACCACCGAATAACTGCCGGGCGTATGATTGACGATGCCTTGAGCAGGTGCCCAGTCGCCGAGATTTTCACTCCAGCGAAGCGGTGTCTTGCAGGAAACCACACTCGCTAAATCCACATCCACTAATCCGCGAGCTTCCTGTGCGAGTTTGACGAGCTGCGCATCGCTAAGACTTTGCTCTGTGCTAAGTACGCCCTTAAGCGCACCGGTGATGCGGATTTTGCGTGTTAGAGCGCGTGTATCTACGCCGGTGATGCCGGTGATCTGACGAGATGCAAGCCACTGCTCGAGCTTCTGAGTTGAGCGGTAGTTGCTTGTAATATTAGCCAGTTCACGAACCACAAACCCGCGTGCAAAAATCTGGCTCGATTCAACATCCTCTTCATTGACACCATAATTACCGATGAGTGGGTAAGTCATGGTCACAATCTGCCCTGCATAGGATGGATCTGTGAGGATCTCCTGATAGCCGGTCATCGACGTGTTAAAGCAAACCTCGCCATCGGTGGTTCGCGGGGTTAAATCGCCAAATGCGGTTCCACAGAACACGCTGCCATCTTCAAGCGCTAGGCGAGCGCGTACGGATTGCTGAGTATCATTAGACATTGGGTGTGGATTATAGAATCCCTTGCGTTTTAGTCAAAAAACGGGAGGCAATATTCGTCATTTTAAGGCTTGTTTTTAGGTCACTATATTTAAAACGAGCAGTCATTCCGCTAAATTTCGCGTATTTTGCCCCAGCCCCCGATTTCTAATGCCAACAATCAAGCCTCACATACCAGCCCGCAGGGCGATCAGATGCTTGCCAAAGTGCAGTGCAAGAACCTCTTTAAATGTACCCGGTTCAGCAGCAACTAGGTCATGGACCGCTTTGCCTAAAGTTGGATCAGTAAGAACTGAGCCAAACGTGCAGTGCAAAATCTGGCGACCGGGTGCGGTGAAACCAGCCCCGGGCGTTCTGGGTGTTCTAAAAGTTCCGGGGGCGTCCCAGTGTTCTAGGTATAGTCCCTCAAGCTCGTGGATGTCTGATACGTCTTTGGCCTCGGGACTTCCAGCAAGTGTCGCAGAGACGTGGTAGGTTGCTTTATCAGTTTCGTAACGTGCACGCGAGAAGTCGATAATCGTGCGAAAGAGTTTTTCGTCATGACGAGCGACCACGCGCAAGGCTTCGAGATAACTCGTACCTGCGGTTTTGACGTGGAAGAGTCCTTGGGTTGCGCGAGCAAAGAGCGTGTACATGGAAAGCTTATCTGAGCCCGAGTGGAGACTCAGTTTATAGGGGCCAAGTTCACGAGCGATTGCAGCATGGTCAGCCAGTGATGCTTCTAATGCAGTTAGATCGCCTTTGTAGTCCACACCCTTTTCTAGTTCACCGATAAAACGCGGTGCAAGGCTCACGAGTTTCACGCCATGATTGATGATCTGTTGCGCGATGATGTAATGTTCAACGAGTGTGGTGGGTTGCTGGGTTTCATCGACGGAGAGTTCGATTTCATGATCTTCCCCGCGTACTTCTGCAGCATGTTTGATGTAGTCTGCGAGATTTTGAGCATGTGTGATGGCTTTGCCATATTTCACCGCAGCACGTTGGACAGCTTGTTCGTCGAAGACCAATTTTGTGCCATTGGCTAACGTGTGTGTTTTACCGATGTACTGCGTGACCCATTTTGTTTCATTTTGGATTTGTGCATACTTAGCAGCTATCGTTTGAGCATCGTAATTGTCTGCCTTTTGGTCCACATTATCTGACGGGTCAATGGTAAAAAAGACAAAGCCACTATCAATGGTGTATTCCACATCTTCAGGTGTTTTAAGATGATCTGCATCAGAGCCCCAGGGCTGGTCATAACCTTCAGCCACGAGTGCTTTAGAAGCAGCTGTTATCACATTATCAGGTGAACGCTTGGTGCGGGACATTTCACGAATTGATTGCTGAGCAAAGATGCCCCGGATTGGGCCCCCTTCAGCAAGCAAGGATGCTAGGTGTCCAGGTGTTGCAAGCCCCATGCGATCACCAAAACCAAAACTCGGCGCAAGTCCCAATGCTACAGATTTATCGTTAACAGACATCTAAGCTCTCCTCAACAATTTGCAAATTTAACGTATTCGTACCCGTACGAACGTTGTTTTGACATAATAAACCACCGCTTGATTCAAGTCAATGATTTTATGTCTCACACGTTAGGATACCTCATTGCGTTATACTTTGAGTCGATGCCCCAACATATAGCCATTCTCAAACGCGAATACTTAAAGCTCGTCCTTGCCCAGATCAAAACCGTGGAAAGCCGGCTCACCTACAACGCTATCGCACCTTGGCAACAGATCAACCCCAACGAACGGATTTACTTTAAACAGTCAGGCGGCCCATTTCGCGCAACAGCTGTGGTAGAGCATGTTGATTTTTTTGATCACGTAACGCCTGACAAACTCCGCAAGTTATATGACCGATTCAATGACGCAGTTTGTGGCTCAAAAGACTACTGGTTCATCACAAAAGCAACCGCCCGTTATGCAACCTTCATCACACTCCGCGAGGTACTGCCCACGTCCGTTGGGCCGACAATGAAACCCTCTCAAGGGTTAGCATGGTTCGTTATCGATCCAGTGACTATCCCATTACCCTTTGCGGTCACACTAACCGACGGTGCTATTAAAAATGGCTATATTTCATTAAGCCAAATCATCAAACAACATCCTCAACAATGCCTCACGGATAAACTGCTGACCCTTCACTTACCTAACAAAGAAATCGTCCAGACTGACATCACCGACAAAAAAACATTACGATGGCGTGGTTGGAAACAGCTCTATCAAACATTCAACATGCAGCTAGATGACCGTGTCCTCTTTGAACCTTTAGACAGCCTAACGTATCGTGTTCATTTCGAAGCAAACGACACCCATCGGGTCTCATTTTGACCGTGTCAAAAAGGCATTGGAGTCCTAAACCAGTCGCCACATACAAATGTAACAGGACAAGTTCATTGACGACTGGTATAAGTAAAATAAAACCATGATTAAATTCACCGATTACATCTCGCCAACCGAATGTCTTTTTCTGATCCAACAATCCAAAGACGAAGACATGGGCCATAAGAGTATCGACCTCACCAGCGAGATTTTTATCAATCCCAATCGCTTAGGCAAAGCTGTCTTTACCTCACGCAAACCCGGCAAGCTCTGTGGCAGTGTGCTCCTAAAATGGATCGCACAGATTTATGATCCGTCATTGGAAATAGAGGTACACCTTAGCGACGGTGATACACTAAAACCCAACGCCAAGATCGCAACCGTCACAGGCCCACTGCAAAGCCTTCTGAGTTTTGAACGTGTCGCGCTAAACTTCCTCACACACCTCTCAGGCATTGCCACCACCACATGGCAGCACGTCCAACTCACACAAAATACTCAAGCAGACATCTACGATACACGCAAAACCATCCCCGGCTTGCGCTCTTTAGCCAAGTACGCAGTAGCCTGCGGAGGTGGGAAAAATCATCGCATTGGACTTTTTGATGCGATCCTGATCAAAGACAATCACATCGCCCACCTGCCACTTGATGAGTTGGAAAGCGCACTAAAAACCAGCTTCCAAAAAGCACGCAACTCAGAAAACCCACCTGCATTTATCCAAGTCGAAGTCGACACAATCGAACAACTCAAACGAGTTCTAAACTGCGGCGTGGACATGGTGCTATTAGACAACATGGACTGCGACACACTTCAAAAAGCAGTCGCGATCAGAAACGATATGGCCGCAAATATCCAACTCGAAGCTTCCGGCGGTATCGATCTGTCCACCGTTAAAGCCATTGCCCAAACGGGGGTGGATCGCATTGCCATCGGCGCACTTACCCACTCCGCCCCAGCCCTGGACATCGGCTTGGACATCACCCC
>JAESSU010000235.1 GCA_016763955.1 Phycisphaeraceae bacterium
CCCCCGGAAGCCCGAAAGCCCGGAAGTTGAGAAAATTTTCTCGGCTTTCAAACAACACCTAAATAGCGAAACTTTGGGCAGGTTTACCGTGTCTTACACGATACCTATTGTGATGCAGCGCAAACGCATGTCCCCCGCCTTGGCGAGCTAGGCTGCGATAGCCCGATTTTGACCGAAGGGCAACTCAAAAAACCGTCAGCCCAGTCTTTTGTGTGCCCTATTTTTGACCTGCGGTCAATCTCGTGTCGACACGGCTCGCCAAGACAATTCACAGGACATGCGTTTGCCCTGTATTGTGATGTCGAATATTTGCCAAAACATTCTGTCATAGCTAAGGTTGTACCCTTAAACAAGCTCATTTCTCAGCTATAGCAACGAAGGATAACGAATGTCACTTCAATCGAATATCAACCCGAATCTCCAACTTAAAAATGCTCCTGCCTATCTCAAGCCCTACTTAGATCAAGGCATCTCTCCTCGCCAAAGCATGCTTCAATGGTTGACCGACGCGAAATTCGGACTGTTCATTCACTATGGCTTGTACTCTTTACTAGGACGTCACGAATGGGTGCAACTCCAAGAACGCATCCCCGTGGCTGAATATGCCAAGTTAGCTGACGAGTTCACTGCTGAAAAATTTGATGCAGATGCAATCGCCAAACTCGCTGTGGATGCGGGCATGCGTTACGTCACCTTCACCACCCGTCACCATGATTCCTTCTGCTTGTGGGACACCAAGACAACGCCTTTTAACAGTATCAACGCTCCAAGGTGCAGGCGAGACTTGGTCGCGGAACTAGCTGATGCGTGTGCC
Source organism: Phycisphaeraceae bacterium (assembly GCA_016763955.1). Lineage (GTDB taxonomy): Bacteria > Planctomycetota > Phycisphaerae > Phycisphaerales > Phycisphaeraceae > UBA7800. The sequence continues at coordinate 815 of JAESSU010000235.1, forward strand.
AAGCATAAAATCGGGCTCTGTCTTTACCTATCACATGGTCGTGACTGGCGACATCCACATGCCCCTAATAACGATCAATATGGTGGCAATGCAAGGCCACTATACGACCCACCTGAGCCGACTTACGCCACGGGCAAAGACCATGATTTACAGCAATACCTAGACTATCTACACAATCAAGTCACTGAACTACTCACGCAGTACGGGCCGATCGCTTCTATCTGGCTCGATGGTATTGCCGTGCCAAAGTCACCACTGGATGCTTCAGGCAACGCAATCAAAAACTATCGCCCGACACCGGAAAATGATCCCTTTAAATGTCAGGATTTATACGACCATGTCCACGCGATGCAGCCTTGGACACTGGTGAGTTACAAGCAAAGCTATCTGGGCACGGAAGATTATCTCGCACCAGAACACAACGCAGTTGACCAAGGCAATAAGCTCGGTGAAATCTGCACCACATTGACCCCCGGAAGTTGGGGATTTAATCATGAATCAGCCGGCACACAGCTCAGCGCCCAACAGGTATGGGACATCCTCGCCAAAACACGCGAGCATCCCACCAACCTGAACCTGCTACTAAACAGTGGCCCGATGCCTGATGGCCAGCTCAATCCGGTTGAAGTCAAAATCCTTGAGCAACTCGGCCAATGGATTAACCAACGCGGCTACCCCGGCCAAAGCCGCTCTGATCATGGATCAATATCCAATCTGAAAAATTCGCTATAATCCCGTGCATTATGAATACTAATTCCTCAAAAACAGCAGTTCTGATTCCTGGTGATGGCATTGGGCCTGAAGTCACTGCTGCTGTCAAACGCGTGCTTGAAAAAGCAGGGTCAGAAATTCAGTGGGTCGAACACAATGCAGGTATCGCTGCTTTGGATCAAGGCAAAGATGTCCTGCCACAAGAAACAACCGACGCGGTGCTTGAACATGGCATTGCACTTAAAGGCCCGTGTACCACACCCGTGGGTAAGGGGTTTAGCTCGGTCAATGTCCAGATGCGTAAAAAGCTACACCTCTATGCAGCCGTTCGACCCGTTCGAAGTCTGCCAGGCGTGAAGACTCGTTATGAAAATATCGATCTGGTGATCATTCGTGAGAACACCGAGGGCTTGTACTCGGGCGTGGAAAATGAAATCACCCCAGGCACGGTCATGAGCATGAAGGTCGCAACTGAAAAAGGTTGCACCCGCATTGCAGACTATGCGTTTGATTATTGTCAGAAGCGCGGCCGCAAGAAAGTCACCGCCTTCCACAAAGCAAACATCATGAAGCTCACCGATGGCATGTTTCTTAATTGCGCCCAAAAAGTGCATGATGAGAAATATCCCGCAGTGAACTACGACACACTGATTATCGACGCGGCGTGCATGAAGATGGTGCAGAATCCCGGACAGTTCGACATGCTGCTAATGGAAAATCTCTACGGCGACGTGGTGAGCGATCTGTGTGCAGGTTTAGTCGGCGGCTTGGGCGTGGTCCCCGGTGCTAATATTGGCTTGGAACATGCAGTATTTGAAGCGGTACACGGCTCAGCACCAGACATCGCAGGCAAAGGCATTGCCAACCCACTGGCATTGCTGATGTCCAGCGTGATGATGCTCAACTATCTGTCGGACACGCGCAACTGTGCCAACAGCAAGCAGACCGCCCAAAAGATCAAACATGCCTACAATCAAACCCTAGCTGATGGCTGCAAGACCGGTGACCTAGGCGGCGAACTTTCCACCGAACAGTTTGCAGATGCTGTGATTGATCGCCTCAACGGTTAAACCGTCTTAAATCCAAACTTTTCAACATTTCAACTCAATATCACGCAGGCCAGCGTTTAAAGTGGCCTGCGTTTTTTTATATCCATAACCTTGTACCCTTCACGATTAAAACTTGTGCATGACTTAACATCGCGAACACAAACGATAGAAAGTCTTATGAACCGCCCGATGTGTATTAAACTGTTTAATTTCGAAAAAACACAAAATTAACGCTATTTATCAATTTATTAAGTTGACATTCACATTACAATCGGCATATTATTGAACAGTTCAATCCAGAAAGGTTTTATGAGCCACAGTAATCGTCCACCTTCCATTCGAGATATTGCTAGGCAATGTGGTGTTTCACCGGGCACGGTCTCCAATGTCATCAACGGCAGGGACGTGGTCAAGCCGGAGACGGCATCGCGTATCCGTGCTTTAATGAATGAGCTTAATTACCTGCCACAGTCCAAAGCCGTGAACACCAATCGCGTGATGCTTTTGATCCCACCACATCGCGATGCCCTACTGTCGTCGTATTCAACTTCCATCCATGCGGGCATTTGTGAGGCTGCATTTAATGCCAACATCGTTTTGTCGATGCAGCGATGCCCAAAGGATCTCAAGTCAGCCAACCAGTTGCGAGACATGCTTCGCGAAGATGGTAGTACGGGCGTTATCTTGATGGCCTCGACGCCTGGTTACCATCTGTCAGACACCTTGGCTTTGAGTCAAACACCTCACATCGTCGTCGGCGCTTCAAGGCATCATGAAAATATCAATCAGATCGTCTTAGATGATCAAACCTCTGCTTATCGCGCAACAAGATATTTGCAATCACTAGGGCATCGTCGAATATCGATGATCTACTTTAACCGAGCAGACATGGGTCATGCACAACGTCATGCTGGCTTTGTTGCGGCAAGCAAACATTTAAAGATAGACCCAGCGTTAATCGATGGCGTGGAAGTGAAACATACTCAGCCTCAAGAAGGTGCTGATGCCTTGGCCAAACTGATGCA
>JAESSU010000236.1 GCA_016763955.1 Phycisphaeraceae bacterium
CAATGGTCCCACCTTTTGAATTCAAAATACTCGAAGAAGATGAGCAAACGCGAGTCTTCCAAGATTCGAGCGGTCGCATCCGACGTGAACTTAAAACAGACAAGCTCGGCAGCGCCTGCATGGACACCTACATGCGGCATGCAGTGGATTCGCCTCAGACATGGCAAGCTGTCAAACAACGATTAGACCCATATGATCCATCACGTTTGTCGGCGACTTGGCGTGATCAAATTCCACATTGGCAACAACGTGAACACCCCTTGATTTTCGGACCCAATACCAGCACGGAAGGCTTTTTCTGGTTCGCACGTACACTAATGGGAACCGAAGACTTGTCATATGCATGGTATGACCAGCCGAAGCTGATGCACGAAATGATGGCATTTCAAGCCAACTTTCTCATCGAATCCTCACGGCCCATCCTTGAAGATCCCAATGTAGACATCGACTATATCTGCCTAGCTGAAGATTTGGCGATGAAGACCGGGCCCTTGCTTAGCCCGGACACTTACCGAGACTTTATCTTGCCACATCTGCGGCGGGTGATCGACTTTTACCGAAGCAATGGGGTTAAACACATCTGCATTGATTCGGATGGTAATTTCGAAGTGTTCTTACCCCTGATGATGGACGCGGGGGTCGATGCGATCTGGCCTATGGAGCGTGCTGCGGGAATGGATCCTAATGCACTGCGTCAGGAATTTGGGCGCGATTTACGGCTCTGGGGTGGTGTGGACAAACGGGAACTCACCAAAGATCGAGCGACGACTGAAGCTCATTTGCGGACATTGATGCCGTTGATTGAGCAAGGGCGATTTATCCCGACCGTTGACCACACGGTTCCGCCGGACGTGGGCTATCCGCAGTTTTTGGATTACATGGATTGCAAAGCACGTCTATTAAAAGGACAGTTGTAGTCGTTTGTCCTAATCGGAATAATGAATTGCAAGAAAGCTGCCGAAAGTGCCACAAGACAACTCCGGCGGCTTTTTTTATTCAATGATTGCATCCTGATTATTTCACCCGCAGTTTCATTGTCACACCTAAGATGTGCTGCGATGCTCTTGACGATATTGGCTGGGCGTGATTCCGACAATCCGCTTAAAGAGTCGGGAAAAATAATAGGCATCATCATAACCAACAGCATCGGCCACCTGCTTGATAGGCGAAGACGTTTCCGTAAGCAGCGTGGCAGCTTGAACCATCCGCTGCTGAATCACATAGTGCATCGGACTCGTGCCAAATTGTTTACGAAAGAGTCGGGAAAAATGTGTCACCGACAAGTGGCTCATCTGTGCTAATTGCTCAAGCGAAACCTGCTCGGTGAGATGACGATAAATGTAGCGACGAAGTTGCGTGACATTCAGTTGACCAGAGCCTGCCACCGAGGGTCGGTGATCGCGACTCCCCATCAGATGAATCATACGACCTAACAGGGAGCCGAGCATGTGTCCGGCAAGAATGTCCGGCCCCACAGTCTGCTCCATAGGACTCACAGGCAAGTGAGATTCTGCCGAAAGCAACTCTTCAAATTGATCTCGCAAAGTCGCATTCAATCCTAAACGGGCAAATGGTTGGTTATTTTCCCGCAATGCATGCAGATACCTAACAGCCTGATTGCCTCCAAAATGCACCCACATAATTTCCCAAGGCTGCCCCTGATCACTGCCATAGGTTTGTGATTCACCCGGCAAAAAGGTCAACAAATGACCCGCAGTGGCTTCGGCTCGCACGCCTTGGGTTTCTGCAAAACCACGGCCCCCTAGCACCCATATCAGCAGACAATCCGCCGGATCAGGCCGATGAGACCGGTGATTCGGTTGATTGGCAAAATGTCCTCGACTGTGAAGCACGAGCATTTTTTCGAGTTGTCCAATCGCAGTTGATCGTAATTTACCCATGGTAAGATTGTCCATCAATACGGTCAGCTTGTCTATTGGCTTAATTGGCTAGATGGATAAAGTAATAGCACCTCATTAAATCCTTTGGAGAAACCACCATGACCCGCCAGTCTGTTACCCGACTCACGCTTACTGCCGCTCAATTACAACAATGGAAAACCGATGGTTATCTCATCGCCCCAACACTTTTTGATTCACAGCAGATTGAAGAACTCAAAACGACCTTGCAAAACATTGCTGACAAAGGCGAGCCCGTCTCCGGTTGGGAGCCATCGCCTGTGTCCAAGCAGAACAACATTCTCAGCCGCTACCCCCGCTTCATGCACCCGCATCGAACCATTGAACTGGCAAAGAAGATGCTTCTGGATCAACGTGTCTGTGAGGTGCTCACTCAACTCATCGGCGAAAAACCCTGTGCCTGTCAGAGCATGTACTACTTCAAACCGCCGGGCTCCAAGGGGCAGGCATTGCATCAAGATAATTTTTACCTTGATGTCGAACCCCAAACATGCATTGCCGCATGGACCGCCATAGATCCGGTCATGCCCGAAAATGGCGGACTCTACGTTGTGCCCGGCACACACCGGCTCGATACCCAATGCCCAGAACTTGCCCGCGAGCAAGAAAGCTTTACCACGCATTTGGTGGATGTCCCCAAAGGGTTAAAAGCGATTCCCACGCATATGCATCCTGGAGATGTGCTCTTTTTCAACGGCCAACTGATTCACGGGTCGGGCATGAACCAATCCCAAACCCAATGGCGACGCTCTTTGATCTGTCACTACATGCCCCGCAGCAGTCGCTGTGTAAACGAGGCTTATTTCCCAATCCTAGATTTTAACGGCAACGAACTGACCTATGAAACCAGTCAAGCCGGCGGAGTCTGCGGTGAAGAATGGGCCGAAAAACCAAGTTCCTATCAGTATTAAAAGCGCTCTTTATTTGCCACCACACAATCTGCGTATCGCCAGCGATTCCTTGACACGATACATTATCAGAAGCCCGATCACATTCCGAAGTACAAACGAATCACTGAGATTGATGCAAAGATCACGAGACCTTCAAAAAAAACGCATTGCGATCAAATTCACCTAATCAAGCGATTACGCTCGCCTTTGAGTCTTATTAAATTACCTCTTGCCCAACGTTCATAACGACGTGAGGCTAAGGGGGAAATATTTTGAGACGGTTTTATTTCGATCAAGAGAAATTTGAAGAGCTGAGATTTCGAGCAAGACAAGGGATGCACTTTGGCATGATGTCCTTTCGTTCAGTGTTTGTTGGACTCACTGCGACGGCTTATCTGATCTGGTTTTGTGGCTTGCTGCCTCATCCGCATCATTCCAAGTGGTTGAATCTGGCGCATCAAATGCCCAACGCCCTGCTGCTTAATGTTCTAGGGTTCAATGGCAATATTCCGACTTTATATAAACAACAAGGCGATGCCATGCCCTGGCACGGGGGCTGGCACTATCTTGGCCCAGCAGTGATCGTGGGACTGACATTACTCATCACCGCGGTGATATTCGGTTGCCTCCAACGCTCTACGAAAGCAAACCGTTATCGCCAATCTCTATTACTTGCGATCCCATTTTCTATGCTGCTAATGGCTGTGATCTGTAGCCTAATCAACCTTGCAAGTCCATCCTACTGGCAAGCATTTGTGCAGGATCAAGCCGCAATGGTCTATCGGGGAATCATCATCCCACAGACCCATACACAGTGGCCCATATTACTTCTGGCTATACTTTATGGCAGCATCGTTTGGACACTGCAATACACCGAATTTAAAAGACGACTCTACGCAACGCGATGGCAACTAAATCTGACGATGATCCTCATCACTGTACTTGCGATCCTAACACGTGAGGTGGGCATGTGGATCACCGGCCCGCACCCTCCGGTCTATGTCATGGAGGGCGGTTACAACTCCGCGAAATTTCTGATCCTTGCGAGCCTATTGTGGCTAGCCCTAACGCAAGCCACGAAAATGTTACTCTGGAAACGCAACACTTTACGAAGCAAACAACAGACAACCCGCCCATGGCAAACGGGCTCTAAATGGATGTTACACTTCCCCATCCTGCTGACATGCATACTATTGGGAAGTTGGTTATTGAAGCTGGCAATCGTTTTTAGTGACTTACCGAGCCAAAGATGGTGTCACATCACATTTCACCATACCGCTGAAATGGGAGGCATCATCCAATTCACTGCTGCGGGCTTACTGCTGCTAATTAGCATCAACTGGTATCGAGCGATGCTTCTAAGGATCAATACCATTCTCTAATTCTTCGGACACGCATTCCCATCTTTTAAACACGGACATCCAATACCTAACGTCATTGGCCTGCGCATCCTTGAAGTCCAAAGACCGGTGAAGCTTGGCAGTCTTAAACGGCTATTGCGTGTGACCCACACCCTAGTTATTTGAACTATTAAAAAAAAGCCCAAGCATAACGCTTGGGCTTTTTTTAAGTTTGATTCAAAAATGATCGACTAAGCGATTATTTCTTGGCAGCAGACTTCTTGCCTGATGCTTTAGCAGCATCATCAGCAGGTGCCTTTTGCGTCTTGAAAGCTTCTTGGTTGATCGCAGCATAAGCCAGATCAAAACGTTTGCCCGAGCGTTGGATCGCAATCACAGCCACGGGTTTGGGGGGGGTGTAGTAAGGCGTGCCGCCACCTTTAGAAGCACCCACACCCGCTTCGGTGGTGATTAGGAATGAGCCTTCGGATTGATAAGTAATGCGATACTGATCAGGAAGGCTCACTTTGAGTTTGCTGGTATTCACTGAGTCGCGAACAAAGCCCGCAAGCAGGAAGCTCAACAGTTCGATTTCCACATCGGAAGCTGGAACGACGACGTCAATTTTTACGCCATCTTTGTTTTTGTCAGTCTTGTTTACTGTGATCGTTTTGATCTGCATCGTTTTGGTTCTCCTGGGTTGACCCCGTAAATAAGTTTTAAAGTCTTGTTAATGTAACGGCTCAACAAAACTTGGCAAGGCGTTAAGTCAATTTTCCCCCCCGGAAATATCCTAATCAATTCCCGCAGGAATCCGCAGACGCGACTTCCAACGGCTTTTATTATTCATCTAATTACCCTGAACAAGGTGCTAAACGGGTGACGTTTGGAGTTCGTCTGCAACAAGTTGTTCATACGTTTCACGATGACGAATGGTCAGCGATTGATCACCATCAACAAGTATTTCCGGAGGACGAACCATTGCATTGTAGTTGCTGGCCATCACCATCCCATACGCACCGGCAGAGAAGATTGCCAACAAATCACCGCGTTGCATGGGAGGAAGCATTCGCTGTTTGGCAAAAACATCTGAGCTTTCACAAACTGGCCCCACCACGTCCGTTAATTGCAGTCCGGGCAAATCCATCTCTTCTTTACGCACGGTGGGTTCTTGTGATGAATCAACCTGTGTGGGCCAAAGAAAGTGAAATGCGTCATACATTGCGGGACGAATCAAGTGATGCATGCCTGTATCCACAATGACAAATTTCTTGTTACCGCCCTTCTTAAGATACTGCACGCGGGTCACCAAAATGCCCGCATTCGCGGAGATCGTGCGCCCGGGCTCAAGGATGATCTTCAGTCCCTTGTCCTTAAGTAAGGGTACGATGGCATCTGCATAATCCTGCCAATCAGGGCTCTTGCCTGATTCATAATCCGCAGCAAAACCGCCTCCAATGTCCAACGTATCAATGGTGTATCCCGAAGCACGCAATTCATCGATAAGAATCAATGCTTTAGTGATCGCAAGCACGTAAGGTTCGGGGCTGTAGATCGGTGAACCGATATGCAGGTGGATGGCTGTGGGTTTGCAATGCGGATTTTCGCCATAGGATTCAAAGAATCGTTTGGCACGTTCGATGTCTACGCCGAACTTGGTTTCCTTCTTACCGGTATTTGTTTTGACATGTGTTTTGGGATCGTAGATATCAGGATTAACGCGCAAAGCAGCGTGGGCGACTTGGCCCATCTGCTGAGCGATGGATGCGATATTTTCAAACTCAGCTTCGGACTCAATATTAAAATAACCAATGCCTGCATCGATGCCCTGCTTGATCTCCGCGTCGGTCTTCCCCACACCTGCATAGACAACTTTGCTCATATCAGCATTCGCTAGCTGAGCGCGATACAGCTCACCGCCGGAGACCACGTCCATGCCCGAACCTTCACTGGCAAGAAGCTTAAGCAAATTGATATTGCCACAACTTTTAATTGAGTAACAAATAATCGGATTCAATTCCGCAAAGGCCTTACGGAGTTTTTTAAAATGGCCCAGCAATGTCTTTTTGGAATAGACGTACATAGGCGTGCCTACCTTCGCCGCCAATTCGTCAAGATTCACGTCTTCGGCAAAAAGTTGCCCGCTACGGTACTGAAAATCGTCCATGGTTCTCACTCTAAATTGATATAAATCGTGCCAGACTAAACATTCTATCAGGTCAGCATCGTGTCGCCAAGACCCTTTACGAGACGTGCGTTTCCTCCCATTTCGTGTCTCTATTTTTAACCCTAAAAACAAACAATACCTTTTAAGGTTTATATTATCAAGACGCTCAAGAAACAGACCGATAGCCCCTATATTCATTGAAAGGCAAGTTGAACATACGACGAGCACTCTTTGTTTAGGAAACTATTTAGAATGCCACATCAAGCTGTTAAGACAATAAACACATCGAATCTCACATTGGGTCTGGATGTGCTAAATAATCTAACTGATGGCGTTTACATTGTTGACCGCGACCGCCGAATCATTTTCTGGAACCAAGCAGCTCATCAGATCACCGGCTTTTCCGCTGCACAGGTCATTGGCAGTCGCTGTCAAGATGATATTCTCATGCATGTGAACCAAAAAGGTTGTAGCCTTTGCAAAAATGGTTGCCCACTGACTGGGGTCATTAAGAATGGTCAACCCAGAAATTTAAATGTATTTTTAAATCACCGCCAAGGGCATCGCGTCCCGGTTCATGTGCGGACTAGCCCTATTTTGGGATCCGAAGGCGAAGTGCTCGCGTGTGTCGAAGTCTTTAGTGACGACACACATCGCCAAAGCTTGATGGATCAATTAACTAATCTCGAAAGCCAAGCACTGCTTGATCCATTAACCGGGCTTGCAAACCGTCGTCATTTTGATGCCGCGCTCAAAGCTAGTCTTAATAAACACGCACGCCATAATGTCCCCTTTGGATTAATCCTTGCAGATATTGACCACTTTAAAAGGTTCAATGATTATTACGGACACACAGTCGGTGATGACGTTCTAAAGCTCGTTTCTCGGACATTGGCAAGCAATAGTCGCCCGTATGACACGGTGTCTCGCTGGGGGGGTGAAGAGTTTGCGTTGATCGTCGAGCTAGAGGACGCAGATCGGCTCTATCAACATGCTTCTCGCTTATGTCATCTGGTTGCCAACTCATCTTTGAAACACGATGACACCCAAGTGTCGGTCACCCTTTCCATTGGTGTGACCATGATCCGCAAAAAAGACTCTGCCAAATCCATCATTCAACGCGTAGACGAATTGCTCTATACCAGTGAAGAAGAGGGGCGCAATTGCGTTAGCATGGGATAAGGCTCACAGCGACTTATAGAACCTCGCAAAAAGATTATTTTATTGTTTGCGATACCCATTGGGTCTGATTTTAACCGAGCCCAAAACGCTTTGGATACCTACAACCCGTAACCGTACACAGGTAACAGGACCAAGTCATTGACGAATGGTATATGATGCCTGACATGACTCGACCTGTACAAGCAGATGGACGTGTGCATGGCTGCATCGTGGCAACACGCAATGCCCAAGGACAACGGCTTTTAATCCGACGCGCCAAAGGTGTCGCCATGGCAGGAGGCGTTTGCTTTCCCGGTGGCGCGATTGAACATGGTGAGACCCACTCACAAGCAGGTGTCCGCGAAATCCGAGAAGAGACCGGCCTACAAGTCCAACTCCATAAAGAAATTTGGCATTTTGTTTATCCAGATCACCCGTTAACACTCTGGGGCTGGTTAGGGACACTGCAAACTTTTGAGCCGACCCCTGATCCTAACGAAGTGAGCGAAATCCTCTGGCTGACCTTTGAACAAATCGCTTCCAATCCGGATCTATTACCCTATACGGATCTGTTTTGTGAACAAATTCAGGCCAATCTGCATCTGCTGGACGCTCCTACCTTCAAAACGGACTAAATTTTCTCGCATTTTGCTCAATAAATCTCCTTTTTTTAACAATCATTTGATTTTCTGGCCCAGTTAGCCCTGCTAACCCATGTGCTGTTATAATTTTTAGTTAAAATCAAAACATTCTCCGGGTGAACGAAATTCATTTTGATTCAGGAATAAAGCGCACATGATCCAATTCTTGTTCACGCACGTAAAATTTATCTTTTTGCTTCCAACCTTGCTTCTGGTCTTACTCACCGGACAGGCTTTGCAGGCTCAAGACAGTCGCCAGATTACGGTGGTGGTCAAAACACTTGGCGATGCAGGTCGGCATCGAGCTGACGATGTGGACATCAAGCTCTATGCACGCGCCATCACCGATGGGGCCCAGTCCGACCAAGACGTGCTGCTTAAAGTGATCAGCATCCAACCGATCCGTTCGGTGAGTAGCAACCGAGTCAATTCATTTAAGGTCAGTGTTCAACTGCCTGAAAATATCACGCGAGAAGCTTATGGACTATGGGCTTATGTCGATACGGGCAATACCGTCACCGAATCCAATCTCGGTGCGGTGGATCTAGCAATCACCTTCGGCCGTGTCACCTTACCTCAGCGCATCGTCTCCGGCGGCAAAGGAGTCGCTCGTTTCCCCGTGGTCATCACCAACAAAGGTGATCTCGCTGCTGTGCGTCAACAACGTATTGATATCAAAATCATCGCCCGCCCGACCACCGCAGTCGACGAGTCACAGGACGTAACCATTGCCACCGCAGCCAATGAATCCATCGGCAACCTAGAACCGAACGAAACCCTCAAAATCGTTCTCATCGGAGAATTCCCCGGCCAGCTTCCAATGCAAAGCTATAGCCTTATTGCCATCGCCGACAGTGCCAACGCAGTGCCTGAACGAGATGAAAACAACAACACCGCCAAGCTCCCAGATACAATCGCGGTGACCGGCCAAAACGTTGACCTGCTAGTGGACCTTAACAACGTGCAACTGCCCAAGGGCATTGTTTCAGGTTCACATAAAGTCATCTCCGTCCCCATCAAGATTACCAATGTAGGCAACTTGGGTTTTGATCTGGACCAAAATATCGATGTCAAAGTGGTCGCCCGTCCAGCTTTAAATATTAACGACGAC
>JAESSU010000237.1 GCA_016763955.1 Phycisphaeraceae bacterium
AATGGTTCCGCCATTTCCACCATTACCGCCTGCGCCGCCAGCACCACCAGCGCCACCATTACCGCCTGCGCCGCCGTTTCCTGTGCTTCCACCGGGGCCAGAACCACCTCCGGCGCTTCCGCCGTTACCGCCTTCACCTCCGGTCCCTCCCTTTCCACCGGCACCACCTTGGCCACCGGCTTTTCCAACGGCTGTTGCTGTCGTGGTTCCAAGAAGCTCGGTAACATAGAACACCCCGTTTCCGGCCGGTGCACCGTTACCTCCGGCACCACCTTCAATCCCTGCAAAACCTCCGGTTCCTACCTTTCCTGTTCCTCCGTCACCATTTCTATTAGGCCAGCCGTGAGATGTTCCAGTATTTCCCTTAATGGCTTTACTAGGAACACTTGTCTGGGCTGAGCCGTTTTCTCCTGGTGTTCCGTCACTCGTTCCCGACAAATCAAAAGTGTGAGGTTCGGTCATAATGTTCTCCTTTTTCTATTATTTAATTATGTCTTGTGATTGATAATTTGGGCGTTCACAATCAAGTGGGCTCCAACCACATCATTATACCCACCCGGGTAGAAATTGATGGTGTGTGCCAAGATGGAGACTGCCTGTTCACCGGGAAAACTGAGTTTTCCACGTATGTCCAAGGTCGTGTAAACATGCATACTTAGGTCCAATTGCCCTGTATGCTCTTCAATCAATGACTTATATTCAGCGACTTCGTGAGAGGGACCCCAAATGTAAGTGTTGGCTATATGACGAAGTTCGTCCAAATGTTTCTGTGGACGAAAATCCGCACTGGTCAGTGTCTTATTGCCTTTTGCGGGAAGTGGCTGGGTATAGGGAGAATCATCCGTATAGGCTGCATCAGGAACTCCGATTAATTTTTTCGCGTGATCTGCATCTTTCGTCAGAATGTTGCAATGAAAGCCATTGTCATTGGTGTGCCGGGTTACTGTCACTTCGGCATGTTTAGGAACATTCAGCCCACCGCACAGGTGATCCTTGCTGTTCAATCCATAGCGCCGCAACGCCCCTTCCATACGAGATTGCTCCTCAGTAGATAGGTCTTCCATAAATGTACTCATTCTAACTCTCCTGTTATTGTTTAAAAAAGGGCTGCCAAACTATTTTATGTTTTCTACGTGACTGACTGCTATAAGTTGACCGCGCAATCATCCGTCAGATATTGACTAGACAGCGGATAGCGATTCAAAATAATCGATAAAATAACGCTTGATATCGAGCCTCAGGGTTTTCAGCATCTCGGCTTCCTCCGGGTGTGCTGCTTTATCACTGGCTCGTCCATAAAAGTCGGCCCAAGACGGACTTAGGGTGACCAGGGTTACATCAAGCGTCGTGTCTACCGCTGCGCCGATTTGGCTGGGGGAAGGGTTGTAGATTTGTCCCAATGCCTCTTTGACGAGCTTGAACAGCCAGGCGTTTCCATCCTGGTCGATCGGAGGGGTTACTTCGGGCGGGAGGGATTCCACTGGTGAAGGCTCGAAGGGAGGAGGAATCCGGCTGACAAATGTAACTCGATGCAATACACGCCAAACTGGGTTTTTCTCACTGGATTTGACCTGATTAAGGGCAATAGCAGAGGGGCTGGTACTATTGCGTAACCAATTGTCATCTACTACTTTATCAAAAAAGGTATCGAAATGGTTCTCTTTCGGCGCCAGACGGTAGGTCATGAAACGATAGGTATCCACTTTTCCCGGGCAATCAAATGGTTCATACTCATTTGTGGTAGTATTCCATTCGTTCAACCATCCTTCACCGGTAACTGAAACAGATAATCCGAACGTGTTCGTCTGTTCCATACCACTGACCTTCACTGTTTGTGTATGCCCACCAAAAAGCAAATCCAGTTCATAGAAAATACCAACACCGGCTGCGTGAAACTTGCCTTGCGCGGCAACGCCAGCCATTCCTTCAAAGTAGAAAGTGCTACCGCTGGATTCCAATAGGACATCGGAGAATTGCCGTTCTTCGGAATAAAGGCCTCCCGGCGCGCTCCAAACATATGTGTTAACCAAGCTGCGTTTGGATAACTTATTATTCCAATCTCGCAACAACTCACCTTGAGGTGTTGATGGAGTTCCACTTGTCTGGCTGAAATAGGACTGAATTTCGGACTCTTCCTGATCAATGGATGCTTTCAGGCTATAGGCCTCTCCCGGTTTAAAATAACTGCCCCGTTCCCCCAAAATGGCATTGGGATATTCTTCATCAGGCACCAAGCCAACCATGCCGTCCAAAGTTCCGTTTTTCACATACCCAGGGTTGATGGGATACATGATAATATTGAAATCTTCCGGGATATGTGGGTTGGGCGTTATTTGATAGGAAACGACGGTCCCCTTGCGTTTCAGGCGTAAGGCGAACAGGTCGGCAGTTCCGGATTTGACCAGCGCATACCCCATGTTATTTGGCACATAGCGTCGTCCAACCAAGGGGTTCAGGTATTGTGGCGAACCATCAGGATCATAATCTTTGGGAAATTCCCAAGCGCCACAGGTGTCCACTTTGTTCAGCAAGGTTTTTTCAGCCCCTGCGGCGACGCGTTTTTCCGTCACAGTTCCTATGGAGAGGGCAGATTTACCGTGAAGCCCTACTTGATATTCAGCCTTCGCCACTTCCACCTCTGCCCCGATCCCAGCCGACGCAGCGCTGCCACCATACAAGCCTATCTTGAATTCCAATGACATGTCGAAGGTGTTTTCATCATTGCTTTGATAAGTGTACTGAACGCCATCCTGCTCGGTTAAAGAAATAGAGGTGGTGCCCACGTAGTCATCAACCACCGGATATTTACCGTTAGGTTTTCACTGGGAACTGGGGGCGGACCTTCGATGTAACCGATCAAAGTAGGTTGGGTCTGTACCTGGCCGATGAACTGAAGATCCAAATCACCGACCTTGAATCCCGTTACCAGTTGAATATTACTGTTGTTATCCATGAACATGTAGCCACGATTCATCACGCCAGACATGTTACCTTTGGAATCTACCTGCAGATCGCCATATTCCACCACCGATGGTTGTCCCAGAATATTTTTATTAAGGGGAGTGGAGTGACCATTGGCGATTTGGCGAACCTGGGGAGCCTCTTCGCCAACCGGTGCCATTTCCAGAGAATTCCATGCGGGAAGGGACAACATCACACTAGCGGTTGTCTGAGAGGTAAATGTAGATCCGTCCGTTGGTCTGAAGGATAAGACTTTATTCGATCCACTTATCAA
>JAESSU010000238.1 GCA_016763955.1 Phycisphaeraceae bacterium
AGGCATGATCGACAATGATGACCCCAGTTAACGATTGTGTAATTGGCAAATCCATATCAATATCATAACGTCCGTTGAAATGATTCCAAATTGATTGGCGAGGACTTTGTAAATTAATCTCTTTTTTTAACCGCCAAGTCGTCAAGGCCGCCAAGATTAACAAGGCAAATATTGACCTTTGTTCCCAGCGATATTCTCTTCGTTTTGAACTCTGGGGCCTTGGTGACTTGGCGGTTAAAAAGGACTTTTTGTTTTCGAAGTCCGCAAGCAGGATTCATTCACATAAATGCACTCAAATCGAGTTTTTCCTGCAACATTGCAAGCCTAATCACGGTATCCTCATATAACTGCACATACGGGGCGTATGTGATTCACTATTCATTAAGGAAATAACTATGGGTTTTCGTAAGGTTTTAACACACTGTTGTGTCGCAGCTTTATTACTGACAACGGGTTTTGTGCATACCGCATCGGCTAAGCCGTTGACCGTTTTGTCACAGATTCACGAGGATGCTGATGCGGTGGTGATTGTGCCGAGTTTGCGTCAGCTTTCTGATAAAATGACTTTGATCGCTAACGAATTGGGGATGGGCGCCCAACTTCCGCCCGACCCACTATTGATGTTCCAAATGATGAGTGGCTTGTCGCAAGGCTTAGATAAGGATGGCAATATTGCGATCGTCATCTGGAACCTCCAAGCAGTCATGGATGCAGCGATTAACGATCAACCTGCTGTGGAGCCTGATGTGGCTCTGCTGATCCCAGTGACCAAAGCCCAAGACTTTATGGCTAACTTTGCAGGCAGCGAAGTTCTGGACAACGGTCTAACGCGCGTGGGCGCAATGGGGCAATCATTACTCGTTAAACCTTTAGGTGATCAATATATTCTCGCAGGGCAAAATCAAAATAGCCTGCTTAAGTACAAGGCTGCTAACGCAGATCAATGGACTGTGTCGCAAGGCAAAGTCGCTGCGGACTACACCGGCAAAAGTGATCTAGTCCTACTGATCAATCCCAAGTCGTTAGCCAATGTATTTAACAAAAACATGGACATGCTCCTTGATGACATCAAAAAAAATATGGATCAAGCTCAAGAGACGAGTGAAAAGTTAGAGGCAATGGGCCCCATACTTGATTACTATTTAAAACTGATGTTCAAGGCGACTGGGGCCTTACTCAATGACACCACCGGCATCGCAGTGGGGCTGACCATTTCTAAAGCAGGTATCAGTACCGGCTTGAGTATGCAGTTTAAACAAGGTTCAACTTTGAACCAGATTTTGGCCATGTCTCCAAAATCACTCGGTCAGTTCGACAGTCTGCCGGACTTGCCGTGGATTTCATTGGCGTATGCTGATGCCAGCCAATTGGACAATGAAAAATTGATCAATTTGTCCAAAGAACTCATCCTACAAGATGCAATGGTCCCCGAAAAAGCTCAGCAAATTTTGACTGCATTTAATAAGATCATTGAGAACTATAAACTTTACAACTATAGCTATCAGCAAATGCAAGTCGCTAATCCAGCAGGTCAAACGCAAATGGTTACAGCTTTCCCCTGCCCAGGCGAATCAAAAGAAGTTTTCAATCAAGTCCGTCAGATGATGGAGCCTGTTGCTGAAATTTTCTCAGCTTTTATGAATCTTAAGGGTGACGAAAAAGGCTTGATGAACATGTCCTTTAAACAGGATGCAGTCCAAATCAAAGGCGGCACACAAACCGACATCTTGACCTTAAGCAGTGATGATGAAATATTTGCAAAGGCTTTTATGCAATCTTTGGGATCATCGAAAATCGACATTTACACCAGCTATAACGATGCAGGCATGGTCAGCGTCGTAGGCGGAGAACAGTTGCTAGAACAATCACTTGTCGCTTTGACGGACAAAAAGGTTTTACCCGCAACGCAAAACATGGTGAACACGATGCGGCCGAATCTGCCTGCAAACCGACTGGCTGAAGTCTATCTGAACCTGCCCAACTATATCCAACACATGCAGGCGACCATGCTCAAACAATCTGGCGGGGCGCAGGTTGCCATGATGATGGGCATGCTTCAATTGCCGACAGACTTGCCACCTGTGGCCGGTACGGTGTCCAACATCGACGGCGGTGTGCGGATAGACTCATTTACCCCCATGCAAACCATTACTGTGATCACCCAAAAGGGCATGGTACTCGGACAGATGATGGGCGGCGCCCCCGGAAATGCCCCAGGGAATGCTCCTGCTAGCGAGCCTGCTCCCTTTAACTGATCTTAAAAATCCGTTGATTTAAATCGATAAAAAAAACCGCAGGTGTCCTTACGACATCTGCGGTTTTTTTACTTGGTTTTATTGTGAGACGGGTTCCATGGTATCTCAAGCCATGTTATGCCATGCCATCCCCATCTCCATCCCACGCTTCGCCGAGCCTCAGCATTGGGCTTGGCCCAAAAGGTTCTTGGATTCAAAAGAACAACTCAGTAGCGCTCTTGATTCCAAGTCAAACTTCCGGGGGGTTATTTTTCGTCTAGGAGTTCGACGGATGCGAACTTCTTGCCTTCGAGCATTTCCAGTGATGCGCCCCCGCCTGTGGAGACGTGGCTCACCTGATCTGCAAAGCCCAGGATTTCGATGGCTGCGGCACTATCACCGCCGCCGATGATGCTCACCGAATCGCTATCAGCAATAGCCTGAGCCACAGCTTTGGTGCCTGCATCAAATGGGGGCATTTCAAACACACCCATCGGGCCATTCCACACCACGGTCTTGGCGTTGGACACTAGGTCTGCATAGATTTTGGCCGTTTGCGGGCCGATGTCCAGACCTTCAAAGTCATCCGCAATCTCGCCTGCTGCCACGACTTGTTTATTGCAATTGGGATTAAAGTCATCGCCGCAATGCGTGTCCACCGGGAGGACGAGTTTGTCGCCAGCTTTTTCGATGAGTTCACGGGCCAGTTCGACTTTGTCGGGTTCGACCAGTGAGTTGCCGACTTTGCCTCCCATTGCCAGACTGAAGGTGTATGCCATTGCGCCGCCGATGAGCACTTTGTCACAGACTGTGAGTAGGTTTGCGATGACTTTGATTTTGTCACTGACTTTAGCGCCGCCGAGGATTGCAATGAACGGGCGGTCTGGGTTTGAGATGGTATGGGTGAGATACTTGATTTCTTTTTCAACTAGGAATCCGACGACTGCGGGCTTGGCTGCTTCTTTCATGGCTTTGGGCACACCATACATCGAGCTGTGCTGGCGATGACAGGTGCCAAAGGCATTGTTGCAATACACATCACCAAAGCTAGCCAAGATGTTGCAAAAATCGGCATCCCCTTTTTTCTCTGCTTTGGAGAAACGCAAATTTTCAAGTAGGACGACACTTCCGGGGGGCATTGCAGCGACCTTGGCTTGAGCATCATCACCGACGGTGTCTGTTGCAAAGACGATGGGCTTGCCTAGTAATTTTGCAAGTCGATCCGCAGCAGGTTTGAGACTAAAAGCAGGTTCGGCACCTTCGCCTTTAGGACGGCCTAAGTGACTCATCAGCACGCAGCTGCCCCCAGCCTCCAAAACGGCCGTAAGGGTTGGTAATGCCATGCGAATCCGACGGTCGTCTGTGATATCACCGTCATTAAGAGGCACGTTAAAATCAACGCGCATCAGGACTTTTTTACCGGACAGGGCGATATCGCCAAGGGTCTTTTTAGCCATGGTGGGCTCCTTTTTGAGTTTATTTACAGGATGTAATCTGTGATTAACAGACTAGTGGGGCCTATGATAGCGTTAATAGCAGCGATTTTCGAATTCAGGTTGCGTGTGAAGCGAAATTGAAACAAAAAGTGAACGATTAATTTGCCAATTGGAAAATTAATTTTTTACCTTGTTTCTCCATTGTTAGATAACCCCAGGCTGTTAACCTTAATAAATCCGTTCTAGCTGTTGGATAAGTAATACCTTGTTGTGTTTGATGTTGTGCAATTGCGATCAGAGTTTGGCTTGTATGTCGCAGATGATGCAGTACCAATGTTTGCCTTGGATTAAGACGTTCGTCTTGCTGTTGCAATTTGGAGGCTTCGGTGCGTTTGGCGATTTGTTTTTCTAGAGAATCATGTAGGTCTGTGCGTGCTAATTTAATCACATTTAGAAGATAAGATAGAAAATAAAGTGGGCGAGGGTTTAAAGGCACCGGTAGGACTTAGTAATACGAATGCTGCGGTGTTGCCAAATTATCCAATGTTAACTGTAGATAAGTCGAAGCCACTGGTGCTGGATACCGTTGAACTATTGCTGGCTCAGGGACGCCT
>JAESSU010000239.1 GCA_016763955.1 Phycisphaeraceae bacterium
AAGCTGCGCTAGCCTACATGGAAGAACACAACGTCCGCCAATCAATTACCGAAGGTATTCTCAAAGCTCAAGCTCGAAGTATCGAACTGGGCAAATAAGAAAAGGACTCAACTATGTCAGCACGACACCATAGCAGTGACCCTCTGATGCAAGTGATGATTCTGATCAATCGTCTTGCGCTAGGGTTTTATTTTACCTATGCAGGCATTGGCAAATTCCAAATGGGACTTGAAGTTTTTTACAATCAAGGTTTTTTGAAAATGACCCCAAGTTGGTTGCCTGAATTCTTTTCACGACCTTATGGTTATGCACTGCCCTTTGGCGAAGTGATCTTCGGCATTTTGCTCATGATCGGACTTTTAGGTCGAACCACTGCGACGTTTATCATGCTCCTGCTTTTGTCGATCATCATCGCACAGATGAATATGGGAGGCTTTTTCCATGGCCAAGGGATCCCCGGGCCTTACCATAGCAACCTGATTTTACTGACGCTGAGCATCTGGCTTATCGTCACCGGATCGGGCGCTTTAGGAATCGATGGCATCTGGCTTAAACGTCATAAACGACGTTGAATCTGACAGCCTGTTTTTTTATCAATAGCTGCGATACCACGTGTCGCTGATTGGATTTTTTATGTACGCAGGTTTACAGGAATTTATCACCGCATTGGATCAAGCGGGTGAACTCAAACGCATTGGCACGCAAGTTTCGCCGATCCTTGAGATCACCGAAATCGTCGACCGGGTGAGTAAATCTCAAGCTGCGTCGATCAGTGAACATGCAAACGAATTCGATCCCTTGCATGCAGACCTTGGCGGGCATGCACTGCTTTTTGAAAATGTCGCAGGCTCGAAATTCCCATTAGCAATCAACACGCTTGGCAGCTACAAACGCATGGAGATGGCATTGGGTGTGACCGATGGCGGGTTCCAAGCCATGGCTGACACCATCAGCGCACTGGTGAAACCTGAGCCTCCATCGGGCTTAATGGCAAAAATGAAAAAGGGCCTAGAGCTAGCAAAAATTGCTTCCTTTGCCCCCAAGTATGTCCGCAATGGTGCGTGCCAGCAGGTCGTTAAAACCGGTGACGATATCAATCTCTTTGACCTGCCCATTCTCAAATGTTGGCCCCACGATGGAGACCCCCGGAAGGTGGGGTATCCAGTCGATACACCTGCTGGTGGTGGAGATGGCCGGTTTATTACGCTTGCTGGGATGTATACGATTCATCCTGATGATGCGGATAAACCAGCAGGTGAGCCGCGCCCGAGTCGCAACATCGGCATGTACCGCGCTCAGCTTATCGACAAGAATCACACCGCAATGCACTGGCATATGCATCACGACGGTGCACGTCATTGGCGTGCATGGAAAAAAATCGGCAAGCCCATGCCTCTAGCCATCGTCTTAGGTGGTGAATCGGTCTTACCTTACGCCGCAACCGCGCCGCTTCCACCTGGAATTAGCGAACTGCTCTTTGCCGGCTTTCTAGCAGGTAAAGGTATCGACTTAGTTCAGTGTAAAACCATTGACATGCATGTCCCCGCAAACGCTGAGATCGTCTTAGAAGGTCATGTGAGTACCGAAGCAGGCTTTGTCGGTTACGATCCGAGAACCGATGGCGAGGTTGGCCCCGGTGCTGTGTTTGAAGGTCCGTTTGGTGATCACACGGGTTTTTATTCTCTGCCGGATCGTTATCCGTTGTTTGAAGTGACTGCCATGACGCATCGCAAAAATGCGGTGTATCCCACGACGGTTGTTGGCCTTCCGCCGCAGGAAGATTATTACATGGGTAAGGCAACTGAGCGTCTGTTTTTGCCCTTACTTAAGACATTGGTTCCGGACATTATTGATTATGATTTGCCGATGTTTGGCACGTTTCATAATTGCGCGTTTATCAAGATTCAAAAAGAGTATCCCTTGCAAGCCCGTCGGGTGATGCACGCGATTTGGGGTGCAGGCCAGATGGCATGGACCAAGATGATCGTGGTGGTGGATGCCGATGTGAACGTTCATGATTATGAAGAGGTGATGTTTCACGTCTGCGCTAACAGTGATCCGGGTAGAGACCTTGAAATCGTCAATGGCCCATTGGATATTCTGGATCACGCAGCACCAAGATTAGGTGCAGGCCATAAGTTAGGCATTGATGCCACCCGCAAGATTAAAGGCGAAGAAGTCAACGGCCACCCCGTCCGTGACTGGCCGCCCATTCTAGAAATGTCCGACGATGTGGTGAGTCAAGTGACCACGCGATGGAAAGAATACGGGCTGTGATTTAGGGCAGTGGTTAATTAATAATTCCCGATACATTTGATTGGTTCAGTTTCTGGAGCATCGTTTGATCGTGAAAAAAAAGAGGTAAAATGTCTGATTGGTTAGAAATCGTACTTGGGGCCGGCACTGCCACGGCAATTGCTATTCTGATTATTCAGGCATACATTTTGAATCGGTCCAAGCACAATTTTGATCTAAAGCTTGAAAAATTGAAGCCCTTAACTGCTGAGGATATTCTTAGGCGACAGAACTTCCTTAATTCTAAACGTGATGCGTTTTTTGATGAGGTGGATATAGTTTGCAAGCATCTGGGATCTGTGCCGTGGAATGGGCCAGACATTCCCATGGATAGAGTGTTGTCTGGAGATCGTCCATCCGAGTCAGAAGTTAATACATGTCAAGCCAAATTGGCAATCTATTCAGATGATCCGGAGATCCTTGAAAAATTTCAGAAGTGTTTTGGTAAAGCTTCGTCTGTCTTGGTGGGAGAATTTCTCAATCAACTCCGAAAAGACCTTGGCTACGAAGCACTGAAAGTGGAGCCGGGAAATTACAAGTATATCTTCATGCGAGATCCGAATCATGAAGGTGCCTAGAATTGAATTCGTCTTTTTTATGCCTCTGTAATCTACTCGAAGCTTTACAAAAATGACAAAACAAAAAACCATCACCATCGTTGCTTTTGGCGATTCGATTACTGAAGCTGTTCGGCAGGAACTTAAAAACCGTTGGCCAGAAATTGTTCGGCGGACATTGCAAGAGCAATTCCCCTCAATTGAGATTAACCTTATCAATGCAGGCGTGGGCGGCAATACATCTCGCGAAGGACTTGCTCGCATTCAAGAAGATGTGCTTAAGCATCAGCCTGACATCATTATCTTTGAGTTTGGCAATGACCAGACGCCGGATCCAGAAAGACATGTGTCGCTGACTGAATATAAAGAGAATACCCATCGGATCATTACGCTTGTTGCACAAAAAAATCGCGGTAAGTCGATCCTGATGACATTCCCGCCGGTGATCGATTCATGGCATTGTAATTACGAACACCCTGCCTTTAAAGACAATGGTGGCCAAGATGCTTGTCAGGAAACATATCGTCAAGTGACTCGGCAAGTTGCTCAAGAATGCAGCCTGCCTTTGATCGACCTTGATTTGGCAGTGCGTGCAGAGATGGAATCGCAGGGGCAAGAATCCTGCATCTTGCCTGATGGTGTTCATCTGACCGATCATGCGAATCACGCCTAGGTGTATGGCCCAGGCGTGGTTCACGTCGGCCACAAGGTGTCAGTATTTTTCGATTTCCCGCTGTCGAAGTCGCAGCTGCAGCTAGGGGGAAGACGAAC
>JAESSU010000240.1 GCA_016763955.1 Phycisphaeraceae bacterium
CATCCTCAATGATGTAGGCAATGACCATGCAATGCTCAAGCAACGTGAACAACTAGCCTTTGATCTAGACCATGCGGAACTAGGAGGCATTCTTGCAGACAAGTGGAAGCTGCCCCCGATTCTAGCGAACTCCATTCGTTTCCACGATGACCCAGACTCTGCACCTAAGGACATCCTCCCCGCGGTTCGTTGTGTCGCATTGGGGAGTTATGCAGCTGAAGTTTTTGTGAATCCAGACGCAGCAGGCGAAGCACTTGATCATTACTACACCTTAGCCAACGAATGGTTTAGCATGAATCAAGAGCAAGCTGAACCCTTGCTTAATTCAATACACACTGGCACGGTTGAGATGAAACTACTCTTCGACTTGCCCACTGGTGAGTTCGAAAGTTCTGAAGTCATCCTCGCTCATGCCAATGAAGCTTTGCTAAACCTGAGCATGATCCAGCAGCAACAAACTGCCCAGCTCGTTGCCAAGAATAAAGAACTGGTCGCTCAAGCAGAAGTTGATCCGCTCACTGGCGTTGCCAATCGTCGTAAATTTAATGACTATATTGAAAAGCAATTTGCTCACACGCAGCAGACCGCTGGACCTTTTTCCATTTTGTTTCTGGACGTAGACCACTTCAAAAAATTCAACGACACCTATGGCCATCTAACTGGCGATCAGGTACTTTGTGAAGTCGCAGGCACACTCAGTGATGTCACGAGATCAAATGGCCTGGTTTGTCGTTATGGCGGCGAAGAGTTTGCCATCATCATCCCAGATACAGATCGCATCACCGCAGCCAAAAAGGCCGAGGAAGTCCGCCAAGCCATCGAGGATAAAACGATTATTTCCGAAGAAGGCCAAGTGCTGCATGTGACCATCAGTATCGGTGTCGCAGCATTCGACGGGACCTTCTTCACCAAGCCTGACCAGCTAATCAAAGCTGCAGACCAAGGTGTCTATGCAGCTAAGAATGCCGGCCGCAATGCGGTTCGTGTCTTCGCCCCACGCGTCAAGCGTCAAGCCCCCTGCTCCTAAAACCTCACAGGTTGCGTGACAGGTTCATAAAAAAACATCCTCACAAGATATTTACAAGATCACTTAAAATGCAATCGTATCAACGCGCAAGTGATAAGTTCGCGGCTATTGTTTTATTTCCAATAGCACAGTCATACTTACCTGCTTATAAACACTACTTACACGTCTAGGTTCTTAGCTTCAAGCGCGTGTTCTTCAATATACTTGCGACGAGGTTCAACGTCTTCACCCATAAGCACGGTAAAGAGCTGGTCGGCTCCACTGGCAGCATCCCATGTCACACGCAATAGCGAGCGATTGTCAGGATCCATCGTGGTTTCCCAAAGTTGTTCCGCATCCATTTCACCAAGACCTTTAAAACGCTTGATTTCCACACCCCGGCGGCCGGAATCCAGAATTTTTTCTACGATGCCCTTAAGGCTAGGGACGCAGGCAATCCGGTCTTCTTCTTTGCCATGGATCAAGTGCAACTCAAATCGCGTGGGCAACATCTCACCAGCTGAGTCTTCTTGCTGAGTCAAGCTAAAGTCGTTTAACGAAAGTCCCTGCGATTCGAGTTGAATAATAAGTTTATCGAGTTCTTTGGCCTCGTGAATTTCCTTACGTGAAACCTGTGGCTTATCACTGTCTTGATCGATCACACCCTCAAGCTCTGAATCAGATTGATCTGGGCTGCTCTTAAGGCGGAAAGCATCTTCCGCTTCTTCGCTCCAAAAATAAGTGCGTTCGCCTTCAGCATTACGCAGACGAATGTGTGGCAACCGTTTTTCACCTGTCGGGTCATTTTCACGAGCCTTAAGCAGCAAATCAAAATCAACACCACGTCGAGACAACGTGTCCACAATTTCCATCATCTGCGAGAGGACTTCAAACGCCTCATTGAGTTTGTCACCTTCAAGTCGATATGTTTCCTGATGCTTATCATCAAAAACAATCAACGCAGTGCCATCAAGTCCACGTTCACTAACCACCGTGGCCATCCGTTTTTCATTAAGCACATACTCGCTGTCTTTACGACTGCGGATCACTTGATACAACGGCGGCTGGGCGATAAAGATACGGCCCTGACGAACCAGCTCATTCATATGACGGAAGAAGAAAGTCAGTAGCAACGTTCGGATATGTGAACCGTCCACGTCAGCGTCTGTCATAATAATGACTTTGCCATAACGCAGTTTGGTGATCTCAAATTCTTCTGTACCGATGCCACAACCTAAAGCTTGAATGATGGTACGGATCGCTTCAAAGCCGAGTACTTTATCTAGGCGTGCCTTCTCTACGTTGAGAATCTTGCCCCACAATGGGAGGATAGCCTGATAGCGGTGATCGCGTCCGCCTTTGGCAGAACCAGCAGCCGAATCACCTTCGACTAGGTAGATTTCTGAATGTCGAATATCTTTGGAGGTGCAGTCATAGAGTTTACCCGGCAGTCCCCCGCCATCGAGTGCGCCCTTACGACGCGTTAGGTCCCGAGCTTTACGTGCCGCCTCGCGAGCCTGTGCTGCCATGAGTCCTTTTAGACAAACCCGTTTAGCGTCAGCAGGATGTTGCTCTAGCCATTCGCCGAGTTTTTGTCCGACGTTAATATTGACAAATGATTCAACTTCGGTGTTACCGAGTTTCGTTTTGGTCTGCCCTTCGAACTGAGGCTCTTGCACTTTGACACTGACGATGGCAACTAAGCCTTCGCGCAGGTCATCGCCTGTGGGGACGGTATCACCTTTGATCAGATTGTTATTTCGCGCGTAATTATTGAGCGTTCTTGTCATCGCCGTTTTAAAGCCTGACAGATGTGTACCGCCCTCGATGGTATTGATGTTGTTGCAGAAGGTCAGAATGTTTTCGTTGTATGATTCGTTGTACTGCATGGCAATTTCGACCACGAGACTCGTCGCTGGATCTTCAGCCTTGAAATAAATAGGCTGTTCATGAATGAGGTTTTTACCTTCATTGATGTTTTTGATGAAAGCTGAAATACCTTCGGGATAGCAGAAGGATTCGTTCTTGCCGTCACGTTCATCTTCGATGGTAATGGTTAGGCCGGGGTTAAGGTATGCTAATTCGCGTAGTCGGGCCTGCAAGATGGAATAGGTGAACTCGATGTTTGGAAACACTTTCGAGTCGGGCATGAACTGTACTTTTGTGCCTGTCTTTACACGTTCACCGATGACGTGTAGTTTTTCACTAACAACGCCTCGTTCAAAACCAATCGCATAGACCTTACCATCACGGGCGATTTCGACCTCGACCCATTCGGATAACGCGTTAACAACTGAAGCACCCACGCCATGCAAACCACCGGAGACTTTGTAGGAATCATGGTCGAATTTACCACCGGCATGTAACACGGTCATCACGATTTCGACAGTGGGCTTGCCATTGGGCTGTGGGTTACTGTGCTTGTAAGGCCCCACAGGAATGCCCGACCCATCATCTGCAATGGAGACTGAACCATCGGCATAGAGCTTAACGTGAATAAAATCACAACGGCCTGCCATATGTTCATCAATGGAGTTATCAGAAATTTCGTAGACGAGGTGATGCAGTCCGCGCGTGGTGGTATCGCCGATGTACATACCCGGTCGCTTACGAACCGCTTCAAGACCTTCAAGGACTTTGATACTCTGCTCGGAGTAATTGTGAGGCTTATTAACTGACTCCGGTGCGTTTTCTGAGGTGGTCATAGGTCGCCTTGATCAGGTGGAATTTTTGCCGTTCAAACTGCGACAGAAAAACAGTCCTTACCGTCGCTATAGAAGCGACTATTTTAGCATGAATAGGCCTGTTGAGCCAATCACCACAAGACCTACAGCAGATACCTAAAACCATTGATTTTACAGTGGTTTGATGAATATCACCGTCTGCGTAGCACCGGCTAAGAAGTCCGTGCGATGAGGGTCGGTTTTTTTATGATCAAACAGATGAAATTAAGGTGCTTTTGGAGGCCCAATTTTTGCCACTGGCACGTCTTTTTCATCAGATGCGGCTGAAATTTTGAACTTAAGGCGTACATCTAACCCATTGAGTTCCGGGTCATGTGTCAGATCAATATCAGGCTCGCCTAGTCGACGTTGCGCACGTTGCCAACTTTGTATCGCCTTCGCCCCATTGCCGTTGCGATATTGCGCATCACCTAAGTGATTCAAGATCACCGGATTGTTCCCCTCAGGAGCAGCCATAGCCTCCGAGAGATAGGCCACTGCTTTGTCGAACTGGCCGAGTTTGTAAAAGACCCATCCTAGTGAATCCAGATACGCGGAGTTATTGGGTTCCAAATCCACCGCTTTTTGAATCATCGCACGAGCACGTTCCAGATTCTTACCTTGATTGGCCCATGCGTATCCCAATCCATTATTCGCCGGGCCATGATCCGGATACTTAGTGAGCAACTCGAGCATGATCTCTTCGCTGCGTTTAGGTTTCGCTAATCGATCCTGCATCAAAGCCCAAGTGTAAAGCAAGTCCGCATCGTGATCTGGATACCGCTTAATTGCCTCATCAAAAAGGACATCAAGTTGTTTGTCTTTTTTGAGCTTGGCGTATCCATTGGATAATAATGACACCAAAGCCATTGCGATTTGCTTATCCAAACCTTTTTGCTCCCAACAAGCTTCGAGCATGTGGACACTTTCATCCACTCGATTATTATCCAAATACAATCCGGCAAGTTGCAACGTTCGCACGGGCTCTTCTTCAAACTTACGGATGATGTTTTCTGTGAGCTTAAACCATTTGTCTTGCTGATGAGCCTGCTGGTAATGCGACTGAGCAACCAACAATAAAAGCTTGTCTTCAGGTGTTTTCGATATTTTTGCGCTTAATAACTTGTCTGCTTTTTCAAGCATCTGTGCGTGACGATACATCTCCAGCAGTTCGTTTAAAACCCGGTAATCCTGCGGGTTTTCATTGAGCAATTCCAAAAGCATGTTCTGTGCTCGATCATTTTCCCCACCTGATGAAAGTGCTTCGGCAAAACGCATGCGTGCCACACGACTACGCGGGATGGTTTTAAGTACACGCATCATCAAACGCTTGTACTGCTCCATCGAATCAGGCACGGCACCTTGATCGTAAAGTTCAAAAAGCACTTCGTAAATAGGTTCAGCTAATGGATTCATATTCAACGCATCAAGAAGTGTGCGTTCAGCTAAAGCAACCTTGCCCATCTGAACCTGCAATTGCGCTTTGTGAAGAATCAAATTCACATCCTCAGGCCGCAACTCAAGGGCTCTTTGAAGCACAACCAATGCATCATCAATGCGTTTAGCTTGCGTAAGTAGTCTCACACGAATACTCACCACACGCGGGTCTGACGGGTCCTTTGTGAACTCAAGAACTTTATCCGCCTGATCAAACTGCTTAAGCGACATATGTAACACCGCCAGCCGAAGCCGGGCCACAGTTAACTGACCATCTACACCAATCGCTTCTTCTAATAGCTTTTGTGCTTGTGGCAGATCACTGGATCGAGCATAAGTCTGAGCCAGCAGAAAAAGACGCAGTGCTTTGGTTTTTTTATCTTGGGGTAATTGATCAATGACCTTTTGAAGT
Organism: Phycisphaeraceae bacterium; assembly: GCA_016763955.1. Lineage (GTDB taxonomy): Bacteria > Planctomycetota > Phycisphaerae > Phycisphaerales > Phycisphaeraceae > UBA7800. Next base: position 5,579 of record JAESSU010000240.1, read on the forward strand.
CGCCTTTGATCCGTCACACGGGATACCAGCAAGACAGAATAAAGATCAGCCCGTTTCTGCTGAGTGACCATGGCTGTGAGAATCACATTTAGCACATCCTGAAGATCAGCATCTGACGCATTAATTTCAAGATGATCTAATAGCCACCCAATGGCCTTTTGATCAGCCGCATGAGTCTTAAGATGATCACGCACCATCGCTAGGGCAATATCCGTCTCAAACAGATCCAATAGCAGCATCACAGCCTGTGAATCCGTTGCGTGTTTATTTAAATGAGACTGTATTTGTTTGATCCACAACTGTCGGTCGGGAACCTGGCCTGCTACAAAACGAATTAAATCTGCAACGGTTTGATCTAATTCATCATTCTGCAAAATTTCTATTGCAGATTGTGTCGCAAGATCCGGGCGATCTACTTTCAAACAAACGTAAACAAGCCGCCGAATGATATCAATTTTGCTGCTCACCCCCACCGTCACCGCAGTGCGATAAGCTTCTAATGCTTGGTCGTACTCTTGGAGTTGGCAATAGGTATCACCCATCTGTCTCCAAAGTAAGCCTTGCTGCTGGATGAGCAGTTCCAGACGGCGTGCATCACGAGGGTCTTGAGGTCTATTCTGAATCTCAGTGGTCAAAAAGGTGCGATAAAATTCAATCGCTGCGGACGCATATCCTGCACGGCCTAATGCAGCACCAAGATAATAATTTAACAGTGGGACCAAGGCTAAATCAGGTTCAGGCTGATCGTTGATGTGCTTCTGAACATACTCAAAAATCGCAATGGCATCTTCGGAACGATCCTGATCCAACGCATAACCGCCAAGTTGCAGAATCAGTCTCAAATTAAGCGGATCGACCTTGACAACACTTTGCAGGTATGCGGTACTGCGTGATTGGTTCCCTGATGCGCCCCAGAGTTGAGCTAGCATTTCAAGCAAATGTTTGCTGTTGGGCGCCAGAGTCAAAGCACGTTGCAGATGTTGGCGAGCTTCAAACAAACGTTTTTCTTGCCAAGCCGTCCTTGCTTGAATATAGGCAAACATGGCTGCTAAGGGAGGTTCCACAGCAGGCTGTTGGTCAAGTTTTTTTTGTAACGCAACGGGGTCTAGTGGCAGATAGGCCGGTCGTTTGATCTTAGTAAAAATTTGCTCCCACTTCATGTCCGCCTTTTGCAGTTGCCTACCGCTATAGGGACGCACCGCTTTGGGATCAAGTCCTGGCGGGATGGTCGGATCCTGATTCTGCGCGATGGCGGGGCCTGCCTGACATCCTGTAAATAGAATGACAAAAAGAAAAAACCAAGTTATATATCGCTTACGGTCAGTCTTCAAAAGCGCTCTCCATACCCTTGCAATGGTTGTTGTTTTGACATGATGCGATCAAATTATTTCATGCATCTGAAAAACATCATCCCAAAGTTGATGTGATTATTCCCAACATGGACTTCAGCAGTCTTTATGCTGATGATTCCAATGTCATTATGATGACATTATTAAGACTGTTCTGCCAGTCGTGATACCCGTTAAGTCCAAATTTCGCTGCATGTTGTCCCCCCTTTACACATCACTTATACGCATCGCATCTATTTTGTACACGTCGGACGGTTCAGTAAGACTTTGTAGCGTTTGTGTGGGCGATGTCAGTCACGCACAAGTTTTAATCGTGAAGGGTATTAAACGCTTGGACATTAAATGTGGATGTAAAAAAGGGCCTCTCCAATAAGAAGCCCTTTTGTTTATTGATACGCATCGCGTCTATTTTGTACGCGTTTGGGGTTAGTTGTGCTTTGGAAACTTCCGGGGGGATATCCCATGCTTCGCCGAGCCTTAGCATTGGGCTTTGCCCAAAAGGTTCGTGAAGCC
>JAESSU010000241.1 GCA_016763955.1 Phycisphaeraceae bacterium
AGACGATCTACATCACCGAAATTCCCTATGCCGTAAACAAGTCCACACTAGTGGAAGCCATTGCTCAGGTGGTCATCCAGCGCAAGCTCCCGCCGCTAGTGGATATCAAAGATGTCTCCACCGAGGACGTGCGGATCGCATTGGAACTTAAAAAAGATGCAGATGAACAAAAGGTCCTTGCCTACCTGTTTAAGCACACGCCTTTGCAGACGAATTTCAACGTCAACCTCACCTGCCTAATCCCCACGGAGAATCCGGAAGTGGGTCGGCCTGAGCGTTGTGACCTGCGTGAAATCTTGCAATGCTTTTTAAACTTCCGCTTAGAAGTGGTCACCAAACGCCTAGAGCATGAACTTAAGCAATTGCTAAGACGCATTCACATCCTCGAAGGGTTTGAACTGGTCTTTGATGTTTTAGATGAGATCATCAAAATCATCCGTGCATCCGAGGGCAAAGCAGACGCAGCTCGCAAAATCATCAAGCATTTTGAACAACTTGATGAAGACCAAACCGAAGCGATTCTGGAATTAAAGCTCTACCGTCTAGCAAAGCTAGAAATCAATCTCATTCGTGATGAGCTAACAGAAAAGCGCAAACGTGTTGGTGAGATTCAAAAGCTCCTCAAAGAAACCGATGCTGACGGCAGATGGGCAATCGTCAAAGAGGAACTGCTTGAAATTCGTAATAAATACGGCAAAAAAGACAAACGCCGTACCACCTTCGCAGACGAACAAGCCCAAGTCGAATATGACGAAGAAGACTTCATCCTTGACGAAGATGCACGCTTTATGGTGACACGCGATGGATGGATCAAACGCCAAAAAAATCCCATCGACCCCGATAAAATTCGACTCCGTGAAGGCGACAGCGTCCTGGCAGCCTCTATCGGCTCCACCCGCGCAACCGTCGCATTCTTCTCTAACTTCGGCGTGGTCTACACCGCACGGATCATCGACCTGCCCGCCACCACCGGCTACGGCGAACCGATTCAAAAACTCTTCAAACTCAAAGACGGCGAAGTGATTTTGTCTGCCATTAGTTTGGACAAACGCATCATTGGCAACATCACTGCTGAAGGTGATAACATTCCCAAAAACCACGGGATTGCCACCAGCACCGATGGTTATAGCATCCGGTTTAGTCTTGCCCCATTTGCAGAACCTAGCACCCGCGCTGGCCGCAAGTTTGCCCGACCTGCCAAGGGACAGCAGATCGTGGCCATGTACACAATCACCGGCGAGGAAACGCTCATCGTTGCCTCACAACGTGCCCGAGCCCTGCTGTGTCAAGCAGACGAAATCAACTTCGTTAGCGGCCCAGCCAAAGGTGTGCAACTCATCAAGCTCGGTAAAGACGACTATGTCATCGGATTTGTAACCTCAATGGGCGACCGCCAAACCATGACCGTCAAAACCAGCATGGGCGGCGAACAACGCATCAACACCGGCAAGTACGAAACAACAAGCCGAGGGGGTAAAGGACGTGAAATTCTTAAACGTGGTACCTTCACACGCATGACACCTCCGGACCTTGAAATTATTGAACTAGCCTAAAAAAAACAAAGCGCCAAAAGGTAACTTAATAAAACATGACCGCAACCTACACAGCCAAAGATATCTCAGTCCTAGAAGGACTAGACCCCGTCCGTAAACGCCCTGGTATGTACATCGGCGGCGTAGGCTCAGCAGGTCTGCATCATCTGGTCTGGGAAATTCTCGATAACTCGGTCGATGAAGCCATGAACGGCTTTGCATCAGAAATCATCGTCACCCTCCACGATGATGGCACCTCAATGACCATCTCCGACAACGGACGCGGTATCCCTGTCGATCTCCATCCCAAACTCAAAAAATCTGCCTTGGAAATCATTCTCACAACCCTCCACGCTGGCGGTAAATTCGAAGGGCAAAACTACAAAACATCCGGCGGACTCCATGGCGTGGGCGCTTCGGTAGTCAATGCGCTATCTAAAAAACTAATCGCAACCGTCAAAAAAGACGGCAAACTCTACGAACAAACATTCAAGCTCGGCAAGCCCGTTGCACCCATCAAAAAAATGGGAGCCGCACGCGGTACCGGCACAAGCATCTACTTCCATCCAGACCCCACCATCTTCCCTAAAACAGAATTCAACCCGGACACCATCCGCGACCGCCTAGAAATCGTTAGCTACATCCACAAAGGCATCAAAGTCATCTGGGATGACAAAGTCAGTCACAAAAAAGAAATCTTCCAACATGATGAAGGCATCCTCAACTATCTGACCAAAATTCTTGCTCAGCGAAATGCCCGCCCTGTACACGATCAAGCATTCGTCCTTGAAAAAGAAAACGGCGCACGCATCCAAGTCATCCTCCAATGGACCGAATCCACCGACGAACACATCCGAAGCTACGTCAACGGCATCCCCACCAGCTCCGGCGGATCACACGAAAACGGCTTGCGAGCAGGCTTAACCAAAGCACTGCGAAACTACATCGACATCCACAAACTCACCCCCCGAGGTGTGACCCTCCAAAGTGAAGACCTCCGTGAAGGACTCACCGGTATTATCAGCATCTTTATCCCAGACCCACAGTTTCAAGGACAAACCAAAGACCGCCTAAACAACCAAGAAGTCCAACCCCAAATCGATGGCATCGTCCGCCCTGCTTTAGAACACTGGCTTAACAATAACGGAACCATGGCCAATGCCATCGTCACCCGCGCGGTACTCTCTGCTAAAGCCCGTGAAGCATCCCGTGCTGCGTCGGCTGCGGTAAGCCGCAAAAGCGCCACCTCCAATCGACTCACCCCCCCGGGCAAACTCGCAGACTGCTCAAGTAACGTGCGAGACAAAACCGAACTGTTTATCGTCGAAGGTGACTCCGCTGGTGGATCCGCAAAGCAAGGCCGTGACCGCGCCCATCAAGCAATCCTCCCCCTGCGAGGGAAAGTCTTAAATACGGAACAAGCTAATCTCAAAAAGGTGCTAGAAAACAAGGAAATTTCCGACATTATCACAGCACTAGGCTGCGGCATCGGAGCAGACTGTAACCCCGACAAACTCCGGTATGGCAAAATTATCTTGCTCATGGACGCAGACTATGACGGCCATCACATCTCCACGTTAATGCTCACCTTTTTCTACCGACATATGCGACCGCTGATGCGCGAAGGCAAAATTTTTCTTGCCCAACCGCCCCTATTTCGCATCGACATCGGCAAGGAAACTCACTGGGTCCATGACGACAAAGAACGCGAAAAAATCCTTGCTAAATACGAAGGCACCAAAACCAAAATCGACATCAGTCGCTTTAAAGGTCTTGGCGAAATGATGCCTAAGGTTCTTTGGAACACCACGCTGAATCCCAAGACCCGGGCATTGCTTCGCGTCGAAATTGAAGACGGCTTAAAAACCGAACAGGTCATCAGTGAACTGATGGGCAAAGACCCACAAGCACGTTTTGATTTCATCATGAATCGTGCAGAAGACGCAGAAGCACTGGACGTGTAAACCTGCGGCTAGCGTGTTTTACTTAATCACCTACTTCTACCCGCAGGAATTGACTGCGTCACTTCCTACGGCTTTTGGCTAATGCTAATTATCGTGCGTCTGCATCCCCAGCTGAATCAATAAGGTTTGCGGAACCAGATTTTCTTGGTTCAAAACGTCCGGGGGCGGGGGCGGGGCCGAGCAATTCGTCGACTGCTTTTTGGATATGTTGTGACGGATCAAAGGTGTAAGGCTCGTTGGGGATCGATACACTATCTGCAAGCTGCTGAGCAAGCTCTAAGACTTGAGCTAATTCTTGAGCTGTCAGATTTTCTTTGATCAATGACTTAATTTGCTTAGATGGATTGTTTGGATCCACGGGCGTTTTGATGATGTCCACGATAGGCTGAATCGCATCGATTTTAATTTTCTCTTCAATCCCTGCTCGCGTCATTCGAGCGACTTGCAATTGAGCCGCTGCTTTTTGCACTTGATCCAATTCTGACATTTCAATGTAATTATTAAGTGAAAAGTACACTGCACCCAACGGGATCACCGGACCATTAAGAGGTGTTGGACCACCACGGTCAGATCATTAATCTCAATCCGATTCTCTAAAAAAGACTCATAGAGTCGGTCGGTCTGATGAATGATGAGCTTTTTTTGCTCTTCAGGCAAGGGCGTTTCAGTGAGCACCGCATGGATGCCCATGTTCACGGTCGCTGCGATCATTTTATCTTTGTAGGACCATATAAAAAACACAATGGTTCCCATGAAAAGCATGAACATGAACAAGGCAACTAAAATAATGACAAGCCAACTATTGGCTGGTTTTTTTGACCGGGGGGTGTACTCATGTGATAAAAATTCTATGTCAATATCTATAACGATTAGATTGGATTGGATTAAACGTCACTTGGGATTATTTTTCGTCATGATCTAGGAACGTACTTAGGCCTGGGCGGAAGACGACTTTGCCATCGATGACGACGAGCTTTTCATCTAAGAACATTTGCACTGCATCTGAAAGGACGCGACCTTCGAGTTGTTGGCCTTTGTGTTTCACATCTTCAGAGCTGTCTTTGCCGACATTAATATGAAAAACGTCTTGCAGGATGATGGGGCCTTGGTCGAGTTGTTCGGTGACTAGGTGCGCGGTGCAGCCGGTGACGCGAACACCTGACTCCCATGCTTGATGGTAGGGTTTTGCCCCGGGGAAATAGGGCAAAAGTGATGGATGGATATTCACGATGCGATGCTCAAATGCCTCGACGATCTCTTGGGGGATCACTTGCATATAACGAGCAAGAACCGCCACGTCTGCGTTGTAATGGTTCAAACGAGTCAGTAGCCATTTCATGTGAGCAGGTTTATCGGTAGAGGGCAGAGATTCAAAGGGGATGCCTGCTTTGTCTGCCAAGGGCTTAAGGTCTGGATGATTGCTAAGGACGCAAGCGATACTACCTCGAATTTTACCTGCTGCATCATCACGAAGGAGTTGCTCAAAGCAGTGGGGTTCTTTGCTAACAAGGACTGCAACTTTTTTTTGACGCCTTTGGTCATGCAATGCCACACGGACTTGCATCTGGATTTGCTGTCCTAGATCAAGCAAGCCGGTGATGAGTTTATCCAGTGAGATGGACATTTCAGCAAGGTCTACGAGCATGTCCATAATGAACTGCCCGTGGACAACTTGTTGTTCGATATCCTCGATGTTCACGCCCTGCTCAGCAAGGAAAGTTGCAAAGCGAGCGACGAC
>JAESSU010000242.1 GCA_016763955.1 Phycisphaeraceae bacterium
AACAACGTCGAAACACTTGCGAACATCGCCCCGATCATTCGCAAAGGCGGTGAATGGTTTGCAAGCATCGGCACCGACAAATCCAAAGGCACCAAAGTCTTTGCACTCGCTGGGAAAATCAACAACACCGGCCTAATCGAAGTCCCCATGGGACTCACACTCAGAGAAATCGTCTTCGACATCGGCGGCGGAATTCCTGATGGACAAGATTTTAAAGCCGTGCAAACCGGAGGCCCCTCAGGTGGCTGTCTCCCAGAAGAACATTTGGATATGGGGGTCGATTACGATTCACTAAAAACCGCAGGTTCCATCATGGGATCAGGCGGGATGATCGTCATGGATCAGACCTCAAACATGGTCGATGTCGCACGGTTTTTCATGGAATTTTGCATGAGTGAATCTTGTGGCAAGTGTGTCCCCTGCCGTGTAGGAACTTACCAAATGCACGAATTGCTCGACCGAATCGCACAGAAAAAAGGCACCCTCGAAGACCTTGCCAAACTTGAAGAACTCTGTGAGGTCGTAGCGGACACGAGTCTTTGTGGACTAGGGCAGACAGCGCCTAATCCTGTACGCAGTACATTGCGATATTTCCGCAATGAATACCTAGAACTAATTGAGGGCAAACACCTGCCAATGGGTGCTGGCCAGGAGGTGACATCATGAGTAAAACGACCCGCGTCGTCACACTGACGATCAACGACAAGGAGGTCTCCGCCCGCGAGGACGAATCGATCCTGACCGTTGCTCGTGAGCATGACATTGATATCCCGACACTGTGTTACCTTGAAGGCCTTTCGGGGTGGGGCTCTTGCCGTCTGTGTCTCGTACAAGTGGAGGGGATTCCCAAACTTTTGCCTGCCTGCATGACGTACTGTGCTGAAGGCATGAAAGTCAAAACTGATACAGAAAAAATTCAAAATTACCGCAAGAATATTCTTGAGATGCTCTTCTCTGAACGCAATCATGTTTGTAGTGTTTGCGTGAGTAACGGTGAATGTGAATTACAATCACTAGCACAAAAGTGTGGCATGGATCATGTCTCTTTACCCTATCGATTTCCGTCTTACGATGTGGATTCGACCCATAATCTTTTCCGCAATGACCATAACCGCTGTGTCCTTTGCACACGCTGTATTCGGGTTTGTGATGAGATTGAAGGAGCCCATGTTTGGGACTTAGCGGGCCGGGGGATTGACACTCTGGTGATCTCTGAACTTAATGAGCCTTGGGGTGATTCAGACACCTGCACGAACTGCGGCAAGTGTGTACAAGTTTGTCCCACTGGCGCTCTGGTTCAAAAAGGTACCGCAGTTGCCGAGATGCATAAAAATAGAACATTTCTGCCTTACCTCAATGCGATGAGAGGAAATAACGGATGAGTGATACCATCACAAAATTAAAAGTTGCAACAATCTGGGTCGATGGCTGCTCCGGTTGTCACATGTCGTTCTTGGATATGGATGAACGTATTCTTGAACTTGCCCCCCACATTGACATGCTCTACAGCCCATTGGTGGACTCGAAAATAATCCCCGATGAACTGGACTTAGTGATCGTCGAAGGTGCAGTGAGCAATGACGATGACCTGCATCGGGTGCTAGCCTTGCGCAAGGCTGCTAAGTTTATGATCGCGTTAGGTGATTGTGCTGTAAGCGGAAATGTGCCCTCCATGCGTAACCCCATTGGCACACGACCTTGCTTTGATCGTGCCTACTTTGAAATGACAGACATCAATCCGCAAATACCCACAAAGCACGTACCTGCACTTTTGGAAAACGCCCTGCCGGTACATCAAGTAGTCAAAGTAGATCTGTTTGTTCAAGGCTGTCCGCCACCGGCAGACGCGATCTATTTTGTACTCACCGAGCTTATTGCCGGCCGTGTCCCAGACCCCGCAAAAGTCACACGATTTGGTGCTTAAACGCCTGTCGTAAATTGGAGATATCCCGTGCCTAGAACCATAGAAATTGATCCCGTCACACGCATTGAAGGCCATGCCCGCATCACCATTAAACTTGATGACCAAGGCATTGTCGAAGATGCGTTATTTCACGTTACCCAATTCCGCGGATTTGAAAAATTCTGCGAAGGTAGACCTTTCCCAGAAATGCCCTCACTCACAGCACGCACTTGTGGCATCTGTCCAGTGAGTCATCTCATGGCATCAAGTAAAGCCTGCGACAACATCATGGCAGTACAAATCCCGCCGGTTGCAGCCAAACTCCGACGCATCATGAACTACGCGCAAATCACGCAGTCTCACGCACTGAGTTTTTTCCATCTCTCTAGCCCGGACATGCTCCTAGGTTGGGATGCTGATCCTGCTAAACGTAATATCTTTGGTGTCATCGTGGAATTCCCAGACCTAGCTCGCATGGGGATTCGCCTAAGACAAATCGGTCAGAGTATTATTGCCCTACTTGGCAACAAGCGTGTTCACCCAGCATGGATGGTCCCCGGCGGAGTCAACGCGCCAATGACGGCAAAAAAACGCGATACCATTCTCCCCATGGCTGAAGAAGGTTTAGAGATAGCCTTAAAAACCTATCAATGGTACAAAACACAACTTGGAAATTTCACTGAAGAAGCAGAACACTTTGCAAACTTCCCGTCACTATTTATGGGCATGGTGGATGAGGATGGCAACCTTGAACACTACGATGGCACCCTCCGAGTTGTTGACCACACCGGCAAAATAATGCACGACAAGGTTCCCACAGATAACTATCAAGACATCATCGGCGAAGCAGTCGAAGACTTTACCTACATGAAGTTCCCGTACTACAAACCCTGGGGCTATCCCAATGGAATGTATCGCGTCGGACCGCTAGCGAGATTAAATATCTGCAACAAATGCGGTACGCCACAGGCAGATATCGCTTTGGCAGAATTCCGTGCTCTGCAAAAAGACGGTGGCCCTGTCCTCTCAAGTTTCCATTTCCACTACGCGAGGCTCATTGAGATCATCTTTGCTATGGAGAAAACTCTCGTACTATTACGAAATGACGACATCCTCTCCACCAACGTTCGGGCAAGGGCACGAGGCAATAGCAGCAGAGGCATTGGCATCGCAGAAGCTCCGCGAGGCACGTTGATCCATGACTATCATGTTGATGAACATTGCCAAATGACCAAAGCCAATCTCATCATTGCAACCGGTCATAATAACTTGGCGATGAACGCGGGTGTTAAGCAAGTTGCTCAACACTGGATCAGTGGCAACAAACTCGAAGAGCATATGCTCAATCGTGTCGAAGCAGTCATCCGTTGCTATGACCCTTGCCTAAGTTGCGCGACCCATGCCTTAGGAAAAATGCCTCTACATATTCAGCTCACCGATGCCAGGGGCAATGTCGTCGACGAACTCACACGAGGATAAGACAACGAATTTTAACCACTACGTGCCTTTGAAAGAAGGACTCAAATGAAACGTGCCTTAATTATCGGCTTTGGTTCTGAGATTCGCGGGGACGATGCGTTTGGCCCTCAAATCGCTTGCCTATTAGAGGACATCGTCCATCCAGCCGTCATGGTGGATATTTGTCAGGGACTCACCCCTGACATTGCTTTAACGATTTCAGAAGTAGACCTTGTGATTTTTATCGACTGTGCAGTGGGTAACGAGCCAGGTAGAATCAAACATCAATGCATCACACCCAGTGATGACAAAAGTCTATCAATGGTGCATTTTTTAAGCCCCGAATCACTACTCACATGGTGCGGATCATTGTATGGCAAACTCCCCCAAGCCCATGTCTTTACAGTCACCGGCCAATGTTATGAAATTAGTGACAACCTAACCGAGCTTGTCCAGCAAGCCATGCCCAAGGTCATTGATCAGGTTTTAGAACTACTTAACCAACACGACCTCCCTAGCCCAAAGGTGACAAGTCATGCATGAATTTTCACTGGCAACCTCATTGGTCGATTTAGTCCTCAAACACTGTCCACAAGACGAAGAGCTTGAAAGTATCACCGTCGAAGCGGGCCCCATGCGAGGCATTGATCCACAAGCGATGCAATGGGCATGGCAAGCGGCAACAGACAACACTGCCATTACAGGCAGCAAGGTCGAATTAATTCAGCAGCCTTGGAAATTACATTGTCCAGACTGTCATACAGATTTTGTCGCTAATGACATGTTCACCAATTGTAGTTGCGGCTGTCAAAAAACAAACCCCATCGACAGTGATACACTTAGACTCGTTCGGCTAACACTCAAAGAACCCGCAACCCTATGCACGTAACGCAGGATATTAATACAGAAAGGCTCCCCGCCATGGATATTCCTATTATTGAAAATGTACTGAAGCTCAACGATGAAGTTGCCAGCATCAATCGTAAGACACTCAAAGATGCTGGTGTCTACACCGTGGACCTGATCGGCTCCCCGGGTAGTGGCAAGACCTCACTGCTAGAAGCAACCTTTAAAGCCATCGGAGATAAGGTCCGCATTGGCGTACTTGTCGGTGATCTAACAACTGCCAGAGATGCCACACGCATCGCAAAATGGTGTCCTGATGTCGTACAAATCAACACAGGCAAAGGCTGTCACCTTGATGCGAATCAAGTCCGTCAAGGCCTAGATCGACTCAAACTCGATGAACTAGATATCCTGATCATCGAAAACGTGGGTAACCTCATCTGCCCCGTCGGTTTTGATTTGGGACAGGACGCAAAAGTCGGCCTGTTTAGTATTGCTGAAGGTGATGACAAAGCTGCCAAACATCCTTACATTGTGCAAGAAGCTCAAATTTTGCTTCTTAACAAGATGGATTTACTGCCCCACGTCACATTTGATCTTGAGTTATTCAAAGAAGATGTCGCACGCATCAATCCGAAAGTATCACTACAACAAGTCAGTGCAACCCAGGGCTTAATTGCCCCGTGGTGTGACTGGCTTTTGAGTCATATAGCCCAAGATTGCACCGTTTAAAAGGAACGTAAAACATTAAAACTTTGTTAATGGTGTCTGATTGTAATCTGCTTTTGAGACACACGATCATTTCCGATTCTTAACTCAAATCGTCTCCCAAGACACGAATCTATAGGTATCATGTCAACACAACGAATTATTTAAATTTGATTACAACGTTAGCTAACACAGATGTACTGACACCCACGCAAGATGACATGCTCTTAAATGTCATCATCGCAGGTGTCGCAAGCGCACTGGCCACCGGCCTTGGCGCGCTGCCATTTGTTTTCATCAAGGGAAATAATTCCCAAAAGTGGCATGGCTACTGTTCCGGCGCAGCAGGCGGGATGATGATCGGTGCCTCCGTCTTTAGCCTGATCCATGAAGGTCAAAAAATCAACTCGCTAACCACCGTCGTCGGACTCCTTGGCGGGATGGTCTTCCTATGGATCGCCGCAAAATTTCGGCATGGGCATCATAATCACGACCACGATCACGATGGTGAGCACAATCAGACCCCCGCCCCACAGCCCCAATCCAACAAACTTTCACCGCAGAGTTTATTAGTCCTGCTAACGATGTTTGTTCACAGCGGAGCGGAAGGCATTGCCATCGGTGTTGGGTTTGCCACAGGTCAAATTGAGCTAGGGATTCTCGTTGCATTGGTCATCAGTGTGCATAATATTCCTGAGGGGATCGCCATCACCTTGCCTATGCACTCACAGGGGATTAGCCTTTGGCGGTGTGCTTGGTGGAGTGTGTTTTCGAGTTTACCCCAACCGATCGTAGCAATCCCAGCTTTTTTGTTGGTGCAGCATTTTCAGGGACTCGTTGCCCCGAGTATGGGGTTTGCAGCGGGTGCGATGCTTTATCTGGTGATCGCTGAGCTGCTGCCTGAAAGCTATGAACGATGCACAAAGCACCAAACCGCTTGGTCGGTGATGACGGGTTTACTAGCCATGTTAGTATTCGTCATGCTCGTGGGTTAATCAGATACAAACCTGCCAAGTCGGTATCATTCTGTGATGGACCAAAGAATCAAAGAGATACAAAATTTGAAATTTTTACTTGTGGCTTGCCTACTACTTTGTCAGTTTAGCTGTCAGGCAAAAATGCCGGTGTATCAAGCACAGCGAGAACTCAAAAACCTAGTGGATACCACAGCTCCAATTTTTGAACATAATCATATTGCCTTGCTCTACTGTTCCAACGGTGCAGACTTCAACAAAATCAAACAAGCCATCACCCAAACTCAGCGTGCAGTAGACATGTGGTTTACGAACGCCCGCCGGAACCCCCGTCTCCGGAGTCCTCATTTCTCCCCAAACGGCATCAGTCGTTTATTAATCTTCACGCCCGACGAACCCTTGGGCAAACAACTCATTAAAGAGATGCGTTCAACCAACGCAGTTGCAGGCAGTACCGAAGCAAAAACGCGCACCATTATCATTGCAGGTTATCCATCACAGGACGATTTTTGGACAACGTTACGCCATGAGCTAACCCATGATGCAATGCTTGGGCATTATGGCACAGCAGAGTCCTTGCCCCCGTTTTGGATCACCGAAGGATTAGCGACTGCATTTGAGGTTCCTGCCTATGCAGATGGTAAACCCACGATCAATTCTGACCGGTTAAATCGCCTTAAATCTATCTGCCAACAAGGGAAGCTAGACCTCTTACCCTTAATCACACAGATCGCTCATCAACGCGCAACCAGCGCGCAATATGCACAAGCATGGGGGCTAACTTTCTATCTGCTGTGTCAAGATTCCACCGCGATGCGCCGATACCTTGCAGACTATCAACAGCAAATCCAGCAGACACCCACAAGCCATCAATCCGTCTTTGAGAAACATTTTTTAAACAATGAATCACTAAGCGACTTAACCGACAAGCTCCAACGCTGGGTCACATTACAAACTTCAACTTCGCAGTGAATGACAAATGTTTTATCACACCAACTCGCCTGCAATTTCTTCATCAGAGAGGTAACAGCCGGGGTCTTCTGCCCAAGGGTTTCCTGTGCTAATCTCAGCACGGGCTCGTAGTGATCCGCCGCAAATTTCACGGAAACGACAGCCAGCACAGCGTCCTTCAATCTTACCCGATCGATCTTTAAGTCCTGCCATGATGGGGTCGGAAGTGTCCTGCCAAATTTCGGAGAACTTACGTTTTTTAACATTACCAAAGGTACGGTACATGGAGAATTGGTCTGCATGAACGTTGCCAAAGAAATCGATATCAGCAATGCCCACGCCCGAGGAGTACTTTGCCCCACCGTTCCATTTGAGCATTTCCAAGACTTGATCTGCACGCGGGTGATTCTCAGCTTTCATCTTCAAGTACAGATATGGGCCATCGCAATGATTGTCCACGGTGAGAATTTCAACACGCTTACCTTCATCGTGAAACTTCTTTGTCCGTCGGATCAAAACATCCATCGCATCACGGGAAGTTTGTGCATCCATCGCAGCAAGCCCTTCACCACGTCCCGCAGGACACAGGTGATAGAAGCAGGCACGGTTGATCCCTTCTTGATCGATAAAGTCAAAAATACCATCTAAGTCCCCACAGGTGTGAGGCGTGAGTGTCAGACGCAAGCCCACCTTCTGACCGACATCAACACAGTGACGAAAGCCTTGCATGGTTCGCTTAAATGCACCTTCCATGCCACGGAATTCATCGTGAATTTTGGCATGTGCAGAGTCCAGACTAATTCCCACGTAAGCGAATTTCAGGTCTTTGAGACGTTGTGCAGTTTCGCGGTCAATGAGTGTGCCATTGGTTGAAAGTACGACATGGAGTTTTTTGGATCGTGCATATTCTGCAAGTTCAAAAACGTCCGGCCGCACCAATGGCTCACCGCCAGAGAGTAACAATGCAGGCACTTTATAATCTGCAAGATCATCGATCAATGCTTTACCATCTTCCAAAGACAATTCATCAGGGTATTTCATCGCTTCGGAGCTGGTATAACAATGCAAGCACTTGAGATTACACGTGCGTGTGATATTCCAAACGACAATGGGGCGACGCTCTTTAGCAGACTTAGCCACTGCCATTCTCTGATGTTCAGGCGGATCGATCTGAGTGATGGCTCTACCGTAACGATGCGGTGTGCTAGGCGTTTCAAGCCCACAATACAGAACACTAATGTCAATCATGGCGGTGATTCTTTCTAAATTGTCCAACCTTGTGTTGGCGTTATAAACATTTTATCTGACAGTCATACATCCCTACAATTAACCTAATGTAAAGATCAGGGTTGATTCCCAATCTAATTAAGCTATTATCATCTTAATATCTTTTACATGAATATGCGAGAATCCACCTCATGAAACCCATCCTTCCCGCCGCCATGCACACGCGTCCCGGACCACACGTCGGGGATACCCCTTGCTCTACGCCCCAAGCTAGCACCGAGAATACCGTTGCTAACGCACCTCCTTCCCACGCTGCGGAGCATCCGCAACAGCGTCCACAAGACATGCCCGAGTATACTGCTAGTGATGTGAATCACAGTCCGTTTCTGGTTTTCTATGAAACGACACGAGCTTGTGATCTAGCTTGTCAGCATTGTCGTGCTTGTGCTGCACCCAACGCTCATCCTAATCAGCTTTCCAACGAGAAAGCTAAAGCGATGATCGATGAGTTAGCAAAATTTCCCAAGCCCCCATTATTGGTGATGACCGGAGGCGACCCACTTAAGCGTGAAGACATTTACGATCTGGTTCGTCATGCCAAGTCCAAAGGGCTTCGCATTGCGATGACGCCCTCTGCTACGCCACTAGTAACTGCTGATGCGTTGGTTAATCTCAAAGAAGCGGGTGTCTCACGGATGGCGATTAGTCTCGATGGTGCGGATGCGAAAACGCATGACGCTTTCCGTGGGATTGAGGGCATATTTGATCGAAGTCTGCGCATTATTAAAGACACCCATGCAGCGGGTTTGCCCATGCAAATCAATACCACAATCACCAAACGCAATGTCGATCAAGTTGATGCGATTGCAGAACTCATTCACCGTCCAAGCGTTGTACTTTGGTCCGTCTTCTTCCTTGTACCCGTAGGACGCGGCTTACGGGAACAGTCTATTGAACCTGCGGATTATGAAAAAGTTTTCGCACGACTTTGGCATCACGCACAAAATAAAAACTATGGCGTAAAGACCACCGAAG
>JAESSU010000243.1 GCA_016763955.1 Phycisphaeraceae bacterium
CCATAAACGGGAATGCGCCCGCGCGTCCGAGCCTCGAAATCCAGGGTGCTTTAACACCTGTCATGCCAGTCATGGAAACCAATGCATTAGGGTCTTCCGCTTTAATGACTGCATATGTTTTTTTAAAAAAATCAGCATAATCTTCAGGTGTCCCGCCCCATGCGCGACCGCCATTAGCTTCGTTCCACACTTCCCATGCGTGAACTTTTCCTCGATAGCGTCGGACGGCCTGACGGACAAAATTTTCCCACAAATCCCACTTTGGCGGGAGCGCTCCATCGTGAGCACGGGGATGGGTTTGAGGCGTTCTAGGTGTTGCTGCGAAATCAGGGGTGTTGACGAGTACGAATAACATTTCGATTTTCGCTTTGGTGAGAACTTCGACGAGATGATCGTGATGCCGCCAGTCGGGGGGAGTTTGGGCAAGGGGTTGGATTTGACGCCATTGGAGAAATTCTTTGACCCAACGAACGCCTAGTTTTTGTAACGGTCCGACGAATCGTTCAGTTAGAGGTGGGGTCGAAGTTTTGCCCGGGATTCCTAGTCCGAAATAGGATGTATGGGCATCTTGTGCAATGGGTGGGGGGATGACTGCCATGCGAATTTGAGTTTCCGCCAAACGTTTAAGAATAGCGCCTTCTTTGTTCTTGGCTAGGACTTGAATATGGATGTTGAACCATCCTGTGGATTGATTGTCAGGAATCTTGACTTCGAAACGTGCCGAGGATGTTTTGATGCCGTATTTGGAATAGTACTCACCTTCTGAGACTCGTTTTTCATGCACGTCATAAACTTGGTGTGCGATATGAATGGTTGCGTTAGGTTCTGCAACAGCGGGGAGTTTGTCCAGATGCAAAATGATGATTTTGGCTTGCTTGGGATAAAAAATTGTGCCAAAGTCGCCGCTACCGTTTTGGATTCCACCAGCCCATGTTTGAGTGGTCGCTGCGAGTGACAGCAACCCGACGACGAGGCATAATTGAACTTGTTTTAACATCCGTGAGTCCTTTGAAATTTAAGTGTAGAAAATCGAGTCGAAGAAAAAGCACTGCCTTTGCGGAGCGATCAGCTTCGGAGGTATTTTTGTGATCAATATTCCCGGGATGTGATCTCGAAAGACTCAAGGAGTCCACTGCGGTTGCATCCATGGATACTTGGGGTTGAAGTTGCTCCATCCCCCTTTGAGCTCAGTATTTTTTCGGGCTTTGACATGGCCATCAGCATAGGAAGCATTAAGAGATTCAAGGTGTCGGAAAGCCAAGTAGCCGCCATAGGCGGGGTCTAATTGAAGAAAGCCTCTTATGGTTGTGCCAAAAAGTTTTTCACTGTCTGCGGTGACTAAAATTTCTGACGGGGAAGTTACTTTACTCAGACTAACCCACCAGCCGGCCCAGAATCCGCCCGACACGCTGCCTGTGGTGTTGTCTCCTTTGGGAGATAGGCCGTGGTTGTTGTAGCCTGTGCCGATCCATCGTGTGTAGGTCTGCACGCTTGCGTCCAATGTGGGACATTGAAAGACTTTGGGGACATCGGTGGAGCCATTGGTTAGGTTGGTCGTTGTGATGTCTGGGGTGTGGCTTCCGAGATTGTTTTTAAGTAGGTCCGCCCAGGTGAGCGTACCAAATCCGGTGGTTCCGACTTTGCTGTAAGAAGTAGGGGGGAAGGTTTCATTAAAGTCGCCGTGGTAGATCGAAAAAGCAATCAAGACCTGTCGCATGTTGCTTTTGCATTGGACGGACTGTGCCGTTCTTCGTGCTGAGGCAAGGGCTGGTATTAGGATGGCGATCAGTAGGGAAATGATACTGATTACCACTAAAAGTTCGATCAAGGTAAAGGCTTTAAGCTGCTTTTTCATGGTGTGCTCCTATCAATAGTGGTGGCATGTTCAGATCGGCTTCATGGCTGGGGTCGGGGAGGGTTCAAACGCGGGTGGGGCAGTGGATTCACGGACGATGAGTTTGGCGGGCATGACCACCTGTTGCCCCCATTGTTCGTCAATGGTTTGTTTTGTTTCAATCGCTAGGATTATTTGCTGGGTTGTGATGTATCCCATTTCAGACCAAGATTGATTGACACTGGTTAATGGGGGATCTGCATATTCGGCCATGGAGAGGTTGGAAAATCCAATGACGGATAAATCATTTGGAACGCAAAAGCCAAGTTGCCTAGCTGTTCGCATGGTCACCATGGCGGTTTGGTCGTTGATGCAGACAATGGCGGTGGGGCGGTTGTTCTTGGAACTGAGCATCGTTCGTACGGCCCGATGTGTTTGAACAGAGTCGAAGTTTGTTTCGACTTGGTGTTGTGGGGCAGGTGTGATGCCCGCATCTTTGAGCGTTTTGAGATAGCCTTCACGTCGGACTTTAGAAGAGGCCGTGGTCGGATCACCATCAAGGTATCCAATCGTGCGATGCCCCATATCTAGCAGATGTTCAATGGCTTGCTTCATGCCTCCTTGGTCGTCGGTAATCACACGCAAGCCTAGGCTATCACTAAAACTGTTGGCCATCACGCCCATCGGGATGCCGTGAGACAGTAACGCATGGCTCATATCGTTGAGTCGGTCGTGTTGCATCGGAACACTCACCACTGCACAAACACAGTGTTCGATACAACACTGTGCGATTTGCTTCCCGGTCATCTTCGTGCTCAGTGGAATGGCTTTGATTAGATATCCTGCTTCAAAGGCAGCCTTCATAGCCCCATCAAATAGCCGTGCAATGTGTTCGGCTTTGATACTTTCTGTTGGAAATCCGATCACACAGGTTCGGCCGGTGACCATGGACCGCGCGATATGATTGGGGGTGTAATTAAGACGTTGTGCAGCATCATGAACGCGCTGTCGTGTTGAGGGGCTAATTCGTGGATGATCTCGCAGAGCCATAGATACCGTGGACTGCGCCAAGTCCAGTTCTTGAGCGAGTGATTTACAGGTAATTCGCATCAGGTGTTTTGAGTTTCTATGAAAGTGATTCCGTTGATTGTTGAAACGTATCAACAAGTTAACAATATGCATGAAATGCTATAAAGTCAACATAAAAAAAACGGAAAAAGTTGTTTTTATTGAATTTGTCGATACGAATCAAATCTCAGTGGAGATGAATTTGCGTAGGGGGGGAGATCGATTGGTCATACGAGAATCGGTATCGTGGAGGTTGGGCCCTAAATTAATGCGGTACAATATTGTTTGAACCGAGATTTTCTTGATGAATAGGAATTGTGCATGATCCATGTCTTGTTTTCATTGTGTTGCTTGCTGGTTGCGGGTAGGTGTCAGGTTGTCACAAAAGTTGTTATTGAGCCTGTCACTGAGCCCGTGACACAGGGGCCAAGCAGTAGTGTGTCACCGTATTTATTACCTGTGGCAGCAGGGGTGCAGGTGCGATCACTTCTGACTGCGGGTGATTCGGTGAATAGTCGCCAGACGGGGGAACCCTATCTTTTTGTAGGCACACCAGATGGATTAGGGGCGTTTGATAATGGTGATCATACTTTTACGCTGCTGGTGAATCATGAAAATGGTAAGAATAAAGGCATTGAACGCGCACACGGTGCACGAGGTGCTTTTATTTCCAAATGGACAATTGATATCGCGACGACGCGTGTGATTCATGGCGAAGATTTGGTGAAGCGGGTTGTGAATTGGGATCGTGATGCGATGCAATACAAATTGCCTGGCTCCAAAGATTTTATTTCTTTTTGTTCTGCCACGTTGATGCCTAATAATGCTTTTTATGATCCCACGACAAAACGTGGGACGCGGGCAATGTTGTACTTTAATGGAGAAGAAGTCAACAAGCATGGTTACGCTTATGCTCATGTTGTCGATGGCCCCGAGGCTGGGACGAGTTATGAGTTGCCACGGTTTAGTCGTGCTGCATGGGAAAATATTGTTCCGCATCCGGCCATTGGCTTGCAGACCATGATCATAGGGCTCGATGATTCATATGGCGGACAGCTTTATTTGTATCACGGCGAAAAACTCCGCGATGGCAGTGTGGCTGATAAAGCAGGACTGACCAACGGCCTGCTTTATGGCATTGCTGTTGAAGGTGTGCCTGCCGAAAATCGTGAGCAGGGCATCGGCGGTGTTGCACGTGATTTTACGCTTGCGTCACTGGGTGATGCCTCTGGATTCAAAGGACCATCCTTGGAAGAAAAAAGTGTCAAACTCAGTGTGACTGCTTTTAATCGACCCGAAGATGGGCATTGGGATCCGATGCGGTTGTCTGATTTTTATTTTACAACCACGGATCGCTATGACATTTCACGATACAAAAACCCTGCTGTTAGGGAAAAACTCAACGCACTTAAAATAGGGAAATTGCCTGACCAGATCGGTCGCACTCGGTTATGGCGATTACGCTTTAAGGACTCAAATAATTTGATTCTCGGCGGAACCATTAAGGTGATGCTCGATAGCAAAGATCACGATATTCAAATGCTCGATAACATCACCATTGACCGTCTTGGCCATGTGTTGATGCAGGAAGATACGGCGAATGCGCCACGCAATCCCAAAGTTTGGCAGTACACCATTGCAGATGGCACACTCAAATGTTTGGCAGAATTAGACCCTGCTCGTTTTGGTTCGCTGGGTCGTACGCCCACGCCACCGTTTACGGTTAATTGCGAAACTTCAGGGATCATTGATGCTTCGGATCTATTGGGCCCTGGATGGTTTTTGTTGGATGTACAGGCTCATCATGCAGTCCAAAGTATTGAGCAAATCTCCGGCGGACAGTTGCTTGCTCTTTACAATCCCGATAGTGATCCTCGTAAACACTAATCGTAAATGGCCTTCCCGGGGCATGGTGATGTTGCTCACCTGTCAGGCCAAAGCTCAGAACGTCAGTAAGCCCAGCAAATTTTTGCTAAACCAGCATGCTCAGAAGCACTAATCTTCGGAGGCGATTTCCAGTTCAACGGGGTTGTATCCCCTAGGGCAAACGCATATCCCGAAAATTGTCTTGGCGAGCCGTGTTGTGTCAACACGGAATTGACCACAGGTCAAAAATGTTGCGCCAAAAATACTTTGAAAACTAATTTAACAGTTGACCGAGGTGGTTTGCTCCCCGAAACTTGCTCCATTTATGATGAGAGTTTCTACTGTCCCTAGTTGGACAAAGAGACTGAATTATGTCTAAGAACAAAAGTCGGCGTTACACGCCCCAGCAGATTCTTGTGGGAAATGGTCTTGTGATACTTCTCAAGGATTTTTTTAATCCATCAATTAGCTGCGGACGAACCCTTAGCACTCTCTGAGCTTCCCGGGGGGG
>JAESSU010000020.1 GCA_016763955.1 Phycisphaeraceae bacterium
AGTGATAATCGTCATCATCGAACGGCTCGTCCCCGGCCACATGGCAAAACATTGACCGATCCCAATGAGTAAGGCAATCTTCCAAGTGATATCATCAATACTAAAACGTTTGTCGTGATCTTTTCGCAGATGTTTGCCCAAGAGAACCATTGCCACGCCGCCAATGAGTAATGCCCCGACCACCGGCCATGGGCCATTGAGATAGGTTTCGATTTTGTTATCAAGTAATGGGCCAAGCACTGCCGCAGGCACAAACGCAAGGATCAGATTCAGAGCAAGTTTCCGACCGGGGTTTCCAGTGGTTGCGGGATCGACTTTGCCCACCAATCCTTTACACATCTGTAAAACACGCACTCGGTAGAGTCCGAGCACTGCTGCGATCGCGCCAATTTGGATCACAATGTTAAACGCATAAGTCGCATCCCATTTAACAGGATCATCCGAAAGGCCAAGAAGCCATGCTGTGAGAATTAAATGCCCCGTACTGCTCACTGGCAGATACTCGGTGAGCCCTTCTACAATGCCTAAAATAATTGCCTGCCACCAGGTCATATAAGTTTCCTGTTACGGATTGGTTTGCGTTATACCCCTCGTCAACGAACTTGTCCTGTCGCTTTTGTATGTGGCGACTTGCTTTAGGAATCCAAAACGTCATTGACGCGGTCAAAATAATACTCGAGGGGTCTAAAATGCCAGACTATAAGATTAGCAGGTATGTGGATTTGTTGCATCGACGTATGCACCGTTGCGGGCGTTACTTTTTGAGTGACAATAATTTTGCCGGCGGCTTAGGGGACTTTTTTACGTTGCTAGTAGGCAAATAAGGCCAATAAAAGCTATGATACGCTGCTGCATTTAGTTGCCCGTAATCTCTTTGAAAGTTGACATCACACATGAGCTTGTTTGTTGAACAATTAAAAAAACGTGTCCTGTTTCTCGATGGTGCCATGGGAACCTCCATTCACAAGTTGGATTTGGACTTGGATCGTGACTATCTAGGCAAAGAAAATTGCACAGAAGTGCTCGTGCTTACTTGCCCCGATGCGATTCAGAAAATCCATGAAGAGTTCTTGGAAATGGGCTGTGATGCTGTGGAAACCGACAGCTTTGGTTCTAATAAATTAGTCCTTGCAGAATTCGATCTCACCGATCAAACGCATGAACTAAGCAAGGTCGCCGCTCAAGTGGCTCGCAAAGCTTGTGACAAATACAGCACGCCTGATAAACCTCGTTTTGTCGTGGGCTCTGTGGGGCCAGGGACTAGGCTTATCACCCTTGGCAACACCGACTGGGACACGATGCTCGACTCTTATCTTGAGCAGTTCCTTGGGCTCATTGACGGGGGGTGTGATGCCCTTCTTATTGAAACATCACAAGACCTCTTGCAAGTTAAGTGTGCGATCAATGCAGCACTTGATGCCCTTACGCAACGCGGGCTTAAACCTGCAACCATGGATCAAGAGGGAGACATTCCCATCATGGTGCAAGTCACCATTGAAACCACTGGCAGGATGCTTTTGGGGACGGAAATTTCTGCCGTTTGCGCAGCACTGCAACACTATCCCATTTTGAGCGTTGGCATGAACTGTGCCACCGGCCCAACCGAAATGTCCCAGTACGTTACATGGTTAGGTAAGCATTGGCCCAAAGCCATTAGCATCCTGCCCAATGCCGGTTTGCCCGCTTTGGTTAAAGGTGAAACCGTCTATCC
This sequence comes from Phycisphaeraceae bacterium, assembly GCA_016763955.1. GTDB lineage: Bacteria > Planctomycetota > Phycisphaerae > Phycisphaerales > Phycisphaeraceae > UBA7800. The sequence continues at coordinate 1,712 of JAESSU010000020.1, forward strand.
ATTGCAGCCTGTACCATTTGCTAATGCCGTTAAAAAATTCGTCACCGAGCATGGGGTGAACATCATCGGCGGTTGCTGTGGGACAACGCCTGAACATCTTAAAGCGGTGGTCGATCTGATCGGTAATCAGCCTCCCGTAGCAGTTGCCAAAGAGATCCCCCCCTCAAGTTGCACAAGCCTTTATTCGGCTACTGAGTACAAACAAGATGCTTCAATACTCAATATTGGTGAACGGACTAATGCTTCGGGTTCTCGCATGTTTAAGAGACTGCTCGAAGAAGAAGACTGGGATGAAATGATCTCGCTGGCTCGTGAGCAGATGCGTGAAGGTTCGCATGTTATTGATGTGAATGTGGATTATGCAGGACGCGATAATGCCAAGGACATGTCCCAACTTGTGAGCCAACTTGTCCAACAGGTCAACGCGCCTTTGATGCTCGACTCAACTCAGCCAGCGACCATTGAAGCAGGGCTTAAACATTCTGGCGGTAAGTGTCTAATCAACTCTGCAAACCTTGAAGACGGTGAAGAAAAATTCGCACAAATGTGCAACATGGCCAAACGCTACAACGCAGGTCTAGTGCTAGGCACCATCGATGAAGACCCCCAAGAAGCGATGGCTCGCACAGCTGATCGCAAGCTCGAAATTGCATCACGGATGTTCAAACTGGCAACCGAAAAACACGGCTTAGCTGCTGGCGATCTGATGTTCGACCCCTTGGTTTTGCCCATCTCAACGGGCATGGAAAAAGACCGTCGCTCAGGCTTAGAGACCATCGAAGGTACGCGACGGATTGCTAAAGCATTCCCCGATTGTCAGATCACTTGCGGCTTGTCGAATATTAGTTTTGGACTTAAGACCGCTGCACGTCAGGTGCTTAACAGTGTCTTTCTTTATGAACTGACACAAGCAGGGATGTCCAGCGCGATTGTGCATTCATCTAAAATTCTGCCTAAGCCCCGCATCGACCAAAAACTCTGGGATGCTGCGTTGGAATTGGTCTATGACCGCAAAGCTTCATCACCTGTGACGCTTAGTGATGGCTCAACGACCATCGAGCCGTTGCAAATTTTTATCGACATGTTCCCCGATGATGCGACGACTCAGTCCATGAAGCAGGACATTTCGAAACTGCCCTTAGAAGAACGTTTGCAAAAGCATATTATTGATGGCGAAAAACGAGACATTGTTCAAACGCTTGATGAAGCTCGTGAAAAATATGCGCCTCTGATCATCATCAATGAACACTTACTTGCAGGCATGAAAATTGTTGGCGAACTGTTTGGTGCGGGCCAAATGCAACTCCCATTTGTACTCCAATCTGCCGAAGTGATGAAAATGGCGGTCGCACATCTTGAACAGTTCATGGAAAAAAAAGATGGCCAAACCAAAGGCTCAATCGTCCTGGCAACCGTCAAAGGTGATGTACATGACATTGGCAAGAACCTTGTGGACATCATTCTCACCAACAACGGCTACACCGTCTACAACATGGGGATCAAACAACCCATTGATGCCATCGTCGCCAAATGGAAAGAAACCAAAGCAGATGCCATCGGCTTGTCAGGCTTGCTCGTTAAGTCCGTGAACATCATGGAAGACAACCTCAAGGAACTCGTGTCCCAAGGCATCAGTGTTCCCATATTACTCGGCGGGGCAGCACTCTCACGCCATTACTGTGACAGCCACCTACGCAAGGTATATCAAGGTTCCGAAACTTCCGAGGGCGGAGCTTCCCGGGGGCGGGGGCGGACTTATCATGGTAAGGATGCTTTTGAAGGTTTGCGGATTATGGATCATTTAGCTGCGGGTCAGCTTGATGATCTTGAAACTGAAATTGATGTCCGACTCGCAAGACGTGCAGTCACAGATGCCAAAGTGAAAGCTGCAAAAGATAAAAAAGCAGCAGAAGCAAGCACGATTGTTTTGCCTGACAAATCAAGTGTTGCAACTGACACGCCGATCCCCCAAGTTCCCTTTTTTGGCAGTCGTGTGATCGAAGACATCAAGCTTGATGAAATCTATCATTTTGTAAACCGCATCACACTGTATCGTGGTCAATGGCAATTCAAAAAAGGCAAACTTTCAGACGCAGATTATCAAGCATTGATTGAAGATCAGGTTGATCCGATTTTCGACCGCTTAGCGAAAGAGTGCAAAGAGCAAAGCATTTTAGAGCCCAAGGTGGTTTACGGTTATTTCCCTTGCCAATCAGATGGCGATGATCTAATCGTCTTTGATGCGGATGATCACGATAAGGAAATTAGTCGCTTTAGCTTCCCAAGGCAAGAGACGAAAAAACGCCAGTGTATTAGTGACTTTTTCCGCAGCGTAGACAGTGGCCCAAAAGATGTCATCGGCTTGTCCTGCGTCACCATGGGCAGCAAAGCCTCTGCTGCATCACAAAAACTTTTCGAAGCCAACGAGTACAAAGAGTATTTGTATTTGCATGGCTTTGGTGTGGAATGCGCAGAAGGCCTTGCAGAACTTTGGCATAAACGCATGCGTCAAGAAATGGGAATCGGTGATGGCGATTCTCCTAAAATCCGCGAACTCTTCACACAGAAATATACGGGCAGTCGTTATAGCTTTGGTTACCCCGCTTGCCCGCAGATGAGTGATCAAGACAAACTCTTCGCACTGATCGACCCCTCACGCATCGGCTGCACTTTGACAGAAAACTGGCAGATCGACCCCGAACAATCCACCAGCGCGATCATCGTCCATCACCCCGAAGCAAAGTATTTTAATGTATAACCCCCCCCGGAAGTTTCCCACTCGTCCCCTTGTCCTGTTGCTTGTGTTTCCTGTCCTTGACATGTTGCTTTAGGCCTCCGAAGCGTTTTTTACGCGGTCAAAATCATATCTGAGGGGTATATTTCGTGGATATGAAGTTTGGTTTCAACAGTTGGCCTGCAAAAAAATAAGCATGTGAGATGACGAGACACATTTGACGGTTGTTCATTTGCTTGTCGCGCGGTATCTTTTGATTAATGAACCGCATAGATCAAATTTTTAAAAACCATGCTCAGCAGGGGACCAAGGCGTTAATGCCTTACCTGACGATGGGCGATCCTGATATTCAAACCTCTGGCAGACTGCTACTCGCGGCTCAAAATGCAGGCGCAAGCATCTGTGAGCTGGGCATACCGTTCTCTGACCCCATTGCAGATGGCCCGGTGATTCAAGCGTCCATGACCTGGGCGCTGGAGCATGGCGTTCGACCTGTCCATGTCTTGGAAATGGTGGCACAGCAGCGAAGTAAACTCGACATTGGCCTCGTTGCTATGGTCAGTTACTCGATTGTGCATAAGCTCGGTGATGAAGCGTTTATCAAGGATGCGATTGATGCGGGCATTGATGGCTTTATTTTCCCGGACTTGTCATTAGAAGAATCAGCGAAAACCCGTGACCTTGTGGCTAAGCATGGGGGGATTTTGAGCTTTTTGATTGCGCCCACCACGCCTGACAAGCGAGCAAAAGAAATTGCTCAAGCTTGCACAGGCTTTATTTACTTGCTTGCTAGAGCGGGTGTTACTGGCGAGCAGTCCGAGTTGCCCCCAGATTTAAGCCCACGAGTTGAGCGCATGCAAAAAATTTCTGACCTTCCTATTACAGTTGGGTTCGGGGTGTCGACCGATAGTCATGTTAGGCAAGTGGTATCCGTTGCCGACGCGGCGGTCGTGGGATCGGCGATTGTTCGGCGTATTACCGAGGCTCGTGAACAAGGGACAGATCATGTCGTTGAAACGACGCAAGCATTTATTGGTGATCTGGCACGAGGCTTAACTAAGGCGACTGTCTCTGCTTCGGGGCGTTAGAGAAGCTCGATGTGCTTAATTGAGCAAGGTTGAATTGCCCGCGGTAAAGATGGGATGAGTCCGGTGTAACAGCCGGTAGTGAAGGGCTGACGATGCATCAACTTCGCATCAGCCTTGGAGCGATATGGACAGTTGTATTATGTCTCACAGGACTCGTACTGCTTTTACAACCTGTGCCTGCTGTGGTTGACGACCCGATTCGAGTCGCTCAATTGTTGCGTTGTGCCGGGATATGGGGAATCACTGCGGGGGTCTTTGTCTTCTTAGTTGTTGTCGTTGATGCAATTCGCCCTAAAAAGCCGATAAACAGTATTGGCTTATTGAAGGTGTTCGTTGGAACCCTTCAATGGCTAGCATTGGGTTACGGGGTCTTTCTGGCAAGTCACTTGTTGACATGATTGGGAGACTCTTCACGCTAGGACGCAATTGAGGAGGACGTGTTTTGCAACGAACTTTGCACACGTGGGGTTATCGACAGATCGTTTTTTTATTACTTTTAACACTGGTTTTATTGCCAGCAACAGCAGCTCGAGCGCAAGGTGATATTGCTTCGCCTACGTCTACGCCTGCGAGCATGATGGCGGATCATTTGCTGCGTCTAGCGGACAATATTCTCCATGAGAAGCAGCAGCCTGGAAGCAGTCAAATCATTCGTGGCGGTTTGTTGGTGGATATGGCGATTCAGGCCAACCCCAATGACCCAGATGCTCGGCTGATGCGCAAAATGATGGCTCAGTTAGCTGGCGACAGTGATGCAGCAGGTGAAGCGTTGGCAAAATATTGTCAACTTCGTCCTGAGGATGATGCGGCTGGTTTTCAACTGATATTAGCGGGGCTTCGTGCGATACAGAGTACGGATCAGAAAGCCGCAGCCGTAGAACAATTGCTCAATTCAGCAGCTCAAGGAACGTTGTCTGATGCGTTACAAAGTCGGATGGCGAG
>JAESSU010000244.1 GCA_016763955.1 Phycisphaeraceae bacterium
ACCGTTTCCCACCAAGCAATGAGCCAGGGTTCGGTCATTTCTGAGGTTAGAATATTGCCATGTTTTTTCGAGACAACCGTTGTGCCTTGAGCAGATTGATAGGCAAATAATTTGGGCGTACCTACTTGAGATTGACGAAAAAGGCTAATCGATTGACAGCTTAAATCCATCACCACGCCTGGGAACGTGAGCGTTTGATACAACGTCATGCTCACGTTTTTTTGGTAATCAAACCCGACCGTTCGCGTGACCCAATTCGCTTTTGCAGCATCGACTTTGGGCCACTGATTAACACTCGCACAAGGAACGATACCCCCTAGGTTCAATTTTTCATTGATGTATAAATTTTTAACGATGCCCTGATGCAGGTGCGCGGGGGTGAGTTCTTTTGCCTTGGGTGATCGGAGCGTTGTATAGATGAGTTGCGGGTTTCGTTTTTTGTCCGGCAGCACTGTCAGGCCGATGACATTGTCAACGTAATCCGTTTTGGCTTCGCTTAAGCGATTCCGCCCGTAGCGTCCCGTCGAGCGTTCGGAGATGCCTGCCTGCCAGCCGGGGGCAATTGGGGTAAAGTGATCGGTTCGGACACTTGCAACATTGCTTTTCTCTCCTTGCCAATCGGATTTTAGAGCAGTGACGTAATAAAAATAATCCTTACCGGGGATGATGTCCGTATCGACATATTGGTTTTGCTTAAGCACCCCTGAAGTGGTGATGATAAAGCCTTTGCCTTGGGCAGAATCACTTCGGTAAATCCGATAGCCATCGACATCTTTGAGGCTAGACCATTGAAGGGTAATTTTCCTATCAGCATACGAAGCCTTAAGGTCTTGAGCTTTTTGCGGCGAGATGTAACCCACAGAGAACTCCTCGAAGGAGCTCCTGTTTTTTTTGTTGGTACTTCGAATGGATTTAAACAGAATATATCGTGCGCTAATGGTGTTAAATGATTCGCGTCTGCCCAGACGCATGATGTTTTTGCGACGACTGACGATTTGAGTCCATTGGCTTAAGTCAATCTTTTGACCGTGTTCATAGCTGCTGTCATCTACAGCATAAATGTCATAGTCCACCGCACTTGAATATCGGTTTTTAGGGAAGAACCATGACAGGCGGTTGAGGGTTCTATCTTTGCCCAGATCATAGATAAATTCCATGGCTTGGCGAGTGTTTGAGCATGTATCAATTCGATTGTCGGTGATTGAGACATAACGAGGAACACTGATGGATTTACCAATTATTCTTTTGATGATGACTGGTTCTGAATCGATGCCGTATAAAAAACGACCTGGCGTTAGAACCAATAGGCATAGCAAACCACAGGCGATAAAATTTTCTTTTCTAAACAATGTCGAGGCCCTCCGAATTTAGATTCGTCATTTTCAAAGATACATTTGGAATTGAGACATGACAGCAACGTGACCCTTTCACTGAAAACAGCGTAAGCCACGAATTCAGAGTCATTCTACGCAGAGCTAAACTGTTTATCAATGTTTTATATTTATTTATTGGATTTATTAAATTAACGCCTGTTTAAATTGCACTAATGACAAAATGAATCGAAATACTAAAAACTGTTTCAATGCATCCTGCCTCGCTCTTTTGGTGGCCCGACTCAATTTAATAGCATGAAAAGACCTTATTCCAAAACTTTATACTTCAAAACCTTGACTTAGCACCATCACTGTTCTATTGTTTGGAGACCGCTGTTCTATTGTTTTGATTCTTACTTACAGAGGAAGTTTATCAAGTCATGATTACTGCTCCTAGTCGACTTTTTAAGCATCAGAAAATCGCTCAGCTTATTCGCCAGCGTATTCAAGAAGGACGCTATCAGTCTGGCCAACTATTGCCCTCCGTTCGCATGCTAGCTGATGAGTTTGGTGTTTCAGCCAATGCAGTCTATCGAGCGGTCAAGCTGCTTCAGCACGAAGCGAGCCTTGAGGGGGTTCAAGGCCACGGCATCCGTGTGTTAAATCGCCCCGACCAGACGGCTAAAGCGTCCATGTATTTTGCCTTTATCTGTCCTTATAGCCCAGAGTGTGAATATTATGGCAACGTGCAAAGCTTTCTCGCCCAAGCCATGTCCGGCCGCCAAGATCATTGCCTAACACGGCATACCGATGGCTCGCTAGAAGCAGAACGTCAAGCCGTCACCTCTACCATCGAAGCAGGCGTGCAGGGTTTATTAGTTTGGCCGGTGGAGTCCTCAGGGAATGCAGACTTTTTTAATTCAATCTTAAAAAAGATTCCTATCGTATTTGTCGACCGGGTCATTGAAAACGTGTTAGCACCAAGCGTCACACAGGATTGCTACAAATTGGGCTGTGACATCATGCGACATTTGCACAAGCAAGGTGCAAAACGACCCTTAATCTTAGAAGAAACCTTGGACATCAGCCCCTACCGGCAACTGTACCAAGGAATGCGTGACACACAAACGCCAGGCATGATTGTTGACTTTAAAACTGTGGATACCACTGGTTTTGCACTCAACTATAAAGACAATCCGCGTTTGCATATGGCAAATGCTCAGAAACATCTCAAAGCGATACTCGCTGAGCAACACTACGACGCCCTCTTCGCTCGGCAAGATATGTATCTAGATATGGTCTACACCAACACGTCTCTTGCCAACGATTATCCAGTTAACCATATCGTCAGTGTGACCAATCAACATCCGACCCCTCGCTCGTTGGCGTTTTATGAACATCAACCTCAGTTTTGGATTGGCCCGACACCAGAAATGCTAACGCAAGGCCTAACACTACTCGATGGAGTGGTTCACCTTGGAAGCAAACATCGTCGTGAATACAAACTGCCCTTTTGGTATTGCACACCCTCAGCAACTAATGCCAACATTATCCCACCCAATGAACCTATGTTCAACAAAAAGGATCTGTCATGAAAACTCAACACCCACGCGCTTTTACGCTCATCGAATTGTTAGTCGTCATCAGCATTATCTCGCTGCTGATCTCTATTTTGCTGCCCGCTCTTGCATCAGCAAGACTCTCCGCTTATCAATCAAAGTGCATGAACAATGAAAAGCAAATCGGCTTATCACTGAATATGTACATGAATGATTTCAACGGACTAGTCACCAATCTGGTTTATTACACAGGTGGTTCCTATAATGATGGTAGAAATTCACCTTGGGATACTGCAATTTTGAGTTACATGAACGGGAACAAATCCATCTATCGATGCCCCATTGATGCAGCAGAACGAAAATATGATCCAAACGAAGTTAAAAGACAGTCCTATGCTCTAAATGAAACTTCGAATTGGAGCACGATCAAAGGCACACAAGATGGCACGCCTCATCCGGATTCTCGCTCACCAGCGGGGAAAAAAATAAATGAAATCATCAACACCTCCGATGTCATCCTTGTCACCTGTGGCAATGTGACGTGGTCAAGAAAAACTTTCGGCAGTCGACCGACTGTCGGACTGACAACCAAAAGAGGGGCTGGGTATATGAACCTTCACGCCGATGCCTTAGGCAATACAACGCAGCTGTTTATGGATCACTTTGGCGGCTCAACTTATCTGATGGCTGACAATCATGTCGAGCATTTCAAAAATGAAGACATGATGGGGTACTGGCAAGGAACATTTGGCAATAAGCCTAGTCGAACAAAATGGTTTATTAACGGTAAATAAAAAGGGACCGTCATGAAAATTCAGCACCTACGCGCTTTTACCCTCATCGAATTATTAGTGGTTATCAGCATCATCTCGCTGTTGATTTCTATTCTGCTTCCTGCATTGGCCAAGGCACGCGAAAGTTCCAAACAGATGGCCTGTATGAACAATGAAAAACAGATGGGGCTGGTTTTTCATACATATGCCGTGGATTATACAGACTACATTCCACAGCTAAATCAAGGCTGGACCGGTGGTGCGCCCGCCGACGGAACATTTTCACCTTGGGACTGGGTACTCTTGCCTTATCTCAACGGCAGCAAAGCAATCTTTCGCTGCCCGATCGATTTGGCTACTCGCCAGTTTTCTCCTGATGGTAAGCGGATTCAATCGTATGCCATCAATGAAGCGAACGACCGAGCAGCCCTGCCCAGCAGCCTATCGCCCGCTGGCAAAAGAATCGCTGATGTCTACAACGCCTCGGACGTGGTTTTAGTCACCTGTCTGAATGTCGCATGGGCCAGAATAGCCAATTCAGGTAGCCGACCTATTGTAGGGCTCGCTTCCAAACAAGGCATGGGGTATACCACGACCCACTGGGCCCCCAACGGACAGCCTCAGTTGTATATGAATCACTCCGGTGGTTCGACGTATCTGATCCTTGATGGCCATGTGGCTCAGTACAACAATGAAGATATGGCAGGCTATTGGCAATTACCTCATGGACATAAATCTAGCCGATCACGCTGGCGAATCAATGGAAAATAAATACCCCACACGCAACCTAGCGTGGATGGAAATATAAAAAAGCAAAGCTTGTGAACAAGCTATTACCCAATACGAATCACCGTCAAACTATTTTTGAATCGACTGACGGTAATTTGTGATAGATATTCAATTTTTATTTTGGCAATCGTCCGAAGCTATCGTTACGTACCAAGTGCATCGCAATCTTTTTAAGGTTTTTTCAATGAATCTCAATTTTCATATTTTAGCACGTCCAATCGCTGTATTGTCGGTATCCCTTTTAGCGATGATGGCGAGCACGCCGAAGGTCGCTCGGGCCGATGATGTCAAACCTGCCTTTTATTTGCCCTTTGACAACACGCTTAAAAGTAATGATGGCCAGGAGCCCTCACAAGAACGAGGCATTAAGTATGTGCCCGGCGTACTTGGGCAAGCAGCCTATATCGGTGGCAATGGACAACATAATTACAATAAATCACCTTTGCTAGAATACGATGCCAAGGACTTGTTTGCCGGTGACAGTGGTACGGTGATGTTCTGGGCCAGTCCTAATTGGGATGGTAAATATGATGATATAAAAAAGATGCCTTGGTACACCTTTCTATCCACCATGGGCGGAGATACTTCCGGGGCTTCCGGGGG
>JAESSU010000245.1 GCA_016763955.1 Phycisphaeraceae bacterium
CCCCCCCGGAAGCCCCGCCCCAGAAAGCTCCGAAAGTCCGCCCTCTGGTTCCCTTGGGTTTTCCTCACAAAAAAGTTTGTAAAGCAAGGTTGCCGTCGTCCATTGTCCCGGACACAACACGCGGTCTGCTTGTTTAGGTTTGCGTGAAGCAAGCTCATCATTTGCAGCAAGTAGCAATGGCCCCACGCCATAGCCCAATGCAGCCCCCACCGGTAAGACGCGATAATCCTTTGCCAACTTTAAGGCAGCATAAAAACTCACCTTCGCCACATCATAAACACCCGCTAAAGCGTGATCGTTTAGTGCCTGAATATCTTCAAGCGAAAAGTCCATCGCAGGCACATCCGCAATCTGCCCATCAAGCAAGCCACCAAAGGTGTACGTATCATTAGGACATGTGGAAATGCCAACTTTTAAGGGGGTCTTAATCATCTCAAAATCCTGTCCAGTGCGCTGTGAACAGCAAACCCCATTTTTTCAAATTCCCAATTTGAGTGATCCCGGTCACCTGCCACATTACACACACCACGAACACTGGCAAAAGGAATCTCCAACATCGAACAAGCCAAAGAGACACTGTAGCCCTCCATCTCTTCGATGAGCATCTGCCCAAACCAATCATGTCGATGAGTCGCTTCTTGCCTATCACCAGAAGCAGACATCACACTCAGCGCGTCCACCTGTTTAACACCCTCTAATTCCGGCAACCATGATGCAGGAATATAATCTTGAGCATCAATCAAATCTCCGACCTTCGTTTGCGCGTAGCTGCGAATTTGCCCATCTTCGGTATAACCAAAGCCATACTGATGAAATCCCCGGCAAATGACGACCTCGGAGACTTTCACCGTCTTAGGTTCATAAGTCCCAGCGAGTCCCGTTAACAAACACCGGTCAAACTTGTCCATCATTAGATGCCGCGTCGCATGAACCCCTGCCATCATCTGGCCTAAACCGCATTGAGCAATTACCACGTTAGGCCAGGGTGATTCGGGGATCTGTTCGACACCGAAAATCTGCTTTAAATCCATCCGTGTAGGGACCAGAAGCAATGTCTGCATAAAAATAAACTCCACGTAAAACGGCCTTAGCTTTTGCATCGCGTTAGCTACCGGCAAGAAAGCTCACAAGGATCACTGTTTTGATTTCCCAATCAAACACAGCACGCGCGTGACTTCCGCAACACTCCATGCCTGAGCCATGCAACCCACCGGACGATGCGGCGACTGAGCTTCGTGAATTTCGTGCAACTGGCCAATGCCTTTTTCCTTCATAAAATTCAGCAGTGGCCTGATCGCGTCCATCGCTTCAATTCTAGCCTCATCACTGAATTTGCCCACCCGTAAAACAGCCTCGGCATAGGGGCCAATGAGCCACGGCCAGACGGTTCCCTGATGATAAGCTTTGTCACGGTGAAACTGCTCGCCGGTGTACTGGGCATGGTAGTGCGGATCCGTTTGGGGCAGTGTCCGCAGGCCATAACGTGTCAGTAACTGATCACGCACTAAAGCGAGCACTTTTTTCTGCCTAACTTGGGGTAAGGGTGAGTATGGCAAGGAGGCTGCAAAAATCTGATTCGGTCGAATCGCACGATCCGCATGTTCTTCATTACCTGCATCCGTGAGCCAGACATGGTCGCGTAGCGCATCGCGATCTTCATCCCAAAACGTTTTGACATACGCACGTTTGATGCGCTGAGTCAGTTTGGTGTAATGGCTCGATGCCTGTTTGTCGGTCTCTTTTAAGCGCAATGCCGTCTGCGCCAAACCGCAATACCATAGTGCATTGATCTCAACAGCCTTGCCTTGACGAGGTGTGAAAATTTCGTCATTACACTTGGCATCCATCCATGTCAGTTGCGTTCGTTCATTGCCCGCATAGATCATGCCATCACCGGCCATTCGGACATCGCTGCCCGCACCGCGGATATAGCCTTCGATGATCTGACGAATCGCAGGAGCTAACCAGTCATTCCAACTGTCCGTATCTTCAGTCGCGTCCATGTACGCATGAGCAGCCTGAAGAAACCACAAGGCAGCATCGACACTGTTGTAATGGGCTGCGGACTCATCACTAGAATAGTCATCAAATCGGTTGGGAACCAGTCCATCTTTGATCACTGAAGCAAAGGCCGCAAGCGTATCGCGTGCAGCATCATATCGGCCTGTACATAGCAATAAGCCCGGCAATGCGATAAACGTATCGCGTCCCCAGTCTGCAAACCACGGATAGCCTGCGAGAATCGTTTTGAGTGTCCGGTTGCCCACCGTGCGCTGCACCACAAAATCATCCGTGGCCATCGCTAGCATCGCAGCGTCATCGCCAACTGATGCTTTGAGCATTTTTCTCATCGGCTTAAGATGCTGTTTACGTTTTCCTATTATTTGCGGGAACGGCCCTAGACTCACTTGAAGTTCAAACGTATTGACCTTGTCTGATTCAACATTCACAGTGAAATGTCCGGGCAGAAAATAATCTTCCATACATTCCTGGCCGCGTTCAGAGTCCATGGGATACCCGATGCCGTACCACCATTCACGCTTGGTGGTAAAATCACTGCCTGCGCAGGTCATATGCAGCGCGTTGTCATCACGATTAACCACCACTGAATCACCGTTGGCAGTGATCTTAAACGCATCGACCTCTTTGCAAATAGCATGAAAATCTCGCATGGTGATCATCGGATGCAAGTCTAGCTTCGCAGATTCACCTGATGCAAGTCCCGCAACCGTATAGCGAATCGTTGCAGCTTGCTCATTGTGATGCAGTTCTAATTCACGAATCAATTGGATGTGATTGAACATATAAGTCCAACTCACCGTCAGCCCGCGATCAAATCGCCGAAGCATGGCATGGCCATCAGGGTTAGGCAGCCAATGGCCCTCTTTCTGATGAAAGTAACAGCTTGTAAATTGAATCGACCGCGTCCCCGTGACACTGGTCAGTCGCAGGTTCTCAAACATCTGATTCACCGCCACGATTCGCCCCACCGGCGGATGCGTCGTAGGCACAAATAAGCCGTGATAGCGTCTTGCATTGATCCCAGGCAGCGTTCCCATTGAGTAAGCACCGGTACCATTGGTCAAAAGCCATTCACGGTGCGAATGCTCTAATTCGTCCCCTGCCAAGCTCACGTTATGCGTATGCCAGTTCTTATCCATATGCACACTTTACCAAGCCTTGAGATTTTAAGTAATGACACTGACATTTCAATGCTGTTTATGGCTAAAAATATGCAGAACCCCAGAGCAATCTTTTTCAACCGCAAAGCCCCAGAGGACACAGAGTTTAAACAAGAGAGCGCATATTAAAAACAAAGAATAACCTCGGGCTTTCGGGCCTCAGCGTTCTTTGTGTCTCCGGAGTTTATGACCGTTTTGATTTTCCAAAAATATCGAATTTAAGGAACAGACGCTTGAAAAGCAGTCTTGGGGTATTGGCCCCTTGATGCAGCGGGCGTTTTTCCCGAGGTGCTATAAAGGTAAGCAAGTGGTTCGTTACCAAAACGAGTAAATCGCAACCCCGGCTTACTGCTAATATTAAACGGCTTAGTCAGTTGCTCAACAGGAATCCGCTTGTTCTGTTGATCGAATGCAACAATCACAAAGGGATCAAAAGCATCCTGATTATTGTACTTCACAACGATAGCATACCTGCCATCATTGAGCATGAGCTTCGAGCCAATCGGAAACGGCTGAATCATTCCCCGAAACACCTTCATGAGTAGCGGATCGTAAAACTGCCGATATGACCCTAGCGACATTTCCCATAATGCTTTAGCGGGTGTCTTGGCTTTTTGGAAAACACGATCAGCAGTCGCCGCATCGTATGAATCACAAATGCGAACGATGCGCGAAAAAATATGCAATTTCTCGGAAGGAATCCCACGTGGATAACCATTGCCATCATAATTTTCGTGATGCGTGCGAACGATCATCCGAGCGGTGGCACTGATACTGTCAGGCAGCATCTCTGCACCCACATTAGGATGGTCATAAACCATCTCTTTTTCTTCAGCGGAAAGTTCGCCTTCTTTTTCAAAAATACTGCGAATCGGATACATCCCCAGATCCATAAACATCGCACCAAGGCCCAGTGGTTTAAGATCCATCGCATGGTCAGCCGTTAAATCTCTAGCCGCTGTCTGACGAGTTCGTTCTTTAATCACATAGTCTTTAACCGCGTTACCCAGAACCAAACTCAGGTAAAAAACATTACCCGTATGTTCCGAAAGATAGCCATCAGAATCCAGACTCCGACTAATCAGTGCAGAGGAAACCGGGTTGTCCCGGATGTATTGCATCACGTCATTAACCGAGTCAGCCATGCCTTTGAAATTAATTTTAGAAGCATCCGTGCGATTGTTAAATCGATCCTTCACATGCTCCATCGCCTTGACGATTTTTTTCTGAGCTTCCTTGGCAATCGTCCGTTCGGCCTTGTCATCTTCAAAGTCAATGACCTCATCAAGCACCGGGTCACCCACCGTCAAGCCCACATTAGGAAACCGCCGACGCACAGCCGCAATATCTCTAGCTGTGAGAATCTTCCCAGCGGGGAGCATCACAAGCCCATTAAACATCAGCGAGTCGCCTAAGCGCATCCCCTCTTGTAATTCATCTGTGCGTAATACTAAAGGCATACTGATATTTCCTCTGTAACCCCTACATGTTAATCTTTATATCGGCTCAAATGAGCCATGAATTGACCACTAAATGGTAGTCATACCGGAATTCCTATACCTATCGGGTATTATTTTGACCGCGTCGAAAACGCTTTAGAAGCCTAGAACAAGCTTCGGGGAGGGGGCCAAGTACACAAGTAACCAGACAAGTTCATTGCCAGTTGGCAACAATCAAAAAAACTTGGCTTAATAAACTAATTACGAATCCAAATAGGTGGTTTGATCTGAACGCTGGACAAACTGAACACCGATTTTGTAATACACGCCTTTGTGAGACCTGCAATACTTTACGCGTCCTATAACATATTGGTCATTCTCCATGCTGGATATAAAAGCAAGAATAATTGCATTGCGCTCAAGGGGGTTTTTGTACAAAAAGCTGAGGCCTCCAGTACTCAAATCCATTGCGCCACAATTTCCTCAGCCAAAAACTGCTTTGTCGCATTGCTCTTCTGGATGCGTATTTTAATCTTGCTGCTCCCGTCAAAACGCGTGCTTTTACGTTTACTATCAAATATTTTCGCTGCATCAAAAATATTTCCAGAGCTTGCGTTTGTTTGTAAAGACATAAATAAACCTTAAACAGCGAATGACATATTGAACAACTCTGGCGGGAAATAACGTGTTAGGCCGTCATAAAAAAAAGAATCTTTGTTACAATAAGTTGCTATCGGCACTATCGATTCCAAAGTTATTCTGGAGAAAGTCGATCTATTTATACCCATCGGGTATCATTTTGACCGCGCCAAAAACACTTTGGAGTCCTCAAGCCAGTCGCCACGTACAAAAACAACAGGACAAGTTCATTGATGAGGGGTATAACATGCGTGAATTTGAACTTCTCAATCATATTTACCGGTCCAACAACCAGCTACCTGACAGTGTCACCATTGCGCCAGGTGATGACATGGCTGCGATTACTATTAATGACTCACAGGTTCTTACTGCGGTGGATCAACTTATTGATCAGGTGCATGTGAATTTAAAAACCACGTCCCTTAAAAAAGTCGGCCGCAAGGCTGTGACACGAAATTTATCTGACATCGCGGCAATGGCTGCCAAACCTTTAGCAGCATTAGCCACCGCTGCCCTACCGCGTGATTTTGGCCAAGACCGATGCGATGAACTTTTTGCTGCGATGCGAGACACCGCAAGCAGCTATGATTGCCCGCTGATCGGCGGAGACATGTCGATCTGGGATGGCCCGCTACATCTCACTGTCACTGTCCTAGCGATCCCCGATGGCATTGAGCCTGTCCGACGATCCGGCGGGAAAGTCGGCGATGTCATCTGCGTCACCGGCAAGCTAGGCAAAAGTTATCCCACCGGCCATCATCTTGATTTTCAACCGCGTCTTAAAATCGCACGAGCGTTAGCCAACTATCCAGCCACTCGCCCGCACTGCATGATTGACCTCTCAGATGGCCTAGCCCGTGATCTGGGGCATCTCTGTGAGATGAGCAATGTTAGTGCGGTGATTGATGCAGATAAGCTGCCCTGCCGCGACCACGCAACTTGGCAGCAAGCGGTCGGTGATGGTGAAGATTACGAGTTACTGTTTGCCATGGATCATGCCGCGATTGGGTCCCCCGGAGGCTGGGATGCCTTGGGGGTTGCGATTACCGTGATTGGCAAAATGGTCGCCTGTGAAAACAACACCCCAGCCGCTATATTACGGCTTAATGACGGCAGCATGATTGATCTTAAAGACAGAGGATGGGAACACCACTAACCGCCATGAGTCAATGCACATTTGAAATTCAAAGCCAAAGCGTCGAACAAACAATCACATTCGGCGAGCAACTTGCTAAGCATCTGCGCGCAGGTGACTGGGTCACGCTTGATGGTGAACTTGGCGCGGGCAAAACACATTTGATCCGCGGTATTGCTCAAGGCATGGGGGCGGATGGACATGCTGTAGCCAGTCCGACATTCGTCTTAATGCATGAATATGAACCTGAGGATTTGGACCAACCGCTGCTGATTCACATTGATGCTTACCGTCTTGAACGTTCAGATGATCTAATCAATCTCGGCTGGTCCGATGTGGCTAACGAGGCAGTGATGATGATTGAATGGGCCAGCAAAGTCAGCGAAGCGTTGCCCGTCGATCGATTGCAAATCACACTTAGGCATGTGGACGATCACACACGCGCAATCGAACTCACAGGCTATGGCAAATGGGAAGACCGCATGGAAAATTTACCAAAGTTTTCGCAATAAACACTTCCGGGGCAGAGTCTGTAGAATAGTTCGCAATAAAGAGAAGCGTCCCCCGCAGGAATCCTTCGGCTTCCAGCGGCTTTTGATGTGTTAAAAAAAGCAGCAGGAAGTGGCGATAGCCAATTCCTGCGCGACGGATGTATGATTATTAAAGCTCAGTTCAATAGTGAAAGACACAACCGTGACCGACGAGAACAAGCCCCAAGAAAACAAGCCCCTTTGCCCCTCTTGCACTGCTAAAGCGGCAGTGGATTCACCCTCATTCCCATTCTGCTCTAAGCGCTGCCAACAGGTGGATTTGAACCAATGGTTTTCAGGCAACTACATCATCAGCCGGCCCATTGCGCAAGGCGATCTGGACGAAGTTTAACGGTCAATCCGTTTTCTTAAGTCCTAGCGTTCGGACTCGCAGCAGCAATCCGGCCAACCCACGTGCACCAAACATCAGCAGCAGTGAAAAAGCCAAACGAACGACAACCGTTATCGAGAAAGAAGCCAACAAACGAACTTGTTCCGAAAATATGTCGGGCATCTGTGTCTTCCAGTGATTGAAGACAGCTTCCAATTATCTTCTTCTGTGTTCCTAACGAAATCCTAGATTTCGGTCCACGGCAGCCCACCAGCAAACTGTGTTTTCAGTGATTTATATGTGTTTTGCACAGTCGTGTCACAGCTTTGATGGCGGTGAAATGATTGTGTTTCCTGTGTTTTATCTGTGAATTCCACTGTGCCATCACAGTTCCCGGACGTGTTTGGATTGTTTTATCTAA
>JAESSU010000246.1 GCA_016763955.1 Phycisphaeraceae bacterium
GATGTAGACCGTATCGCCCTTAAAACCTTCGAGAACAACAAAGTGATTGAAGTTCCAAAATAGGATCAGCGGGAACGTCATTTCCCGCAAGTCTTCAGGGGTTTTTTTGAATCCCTTGGCTTCAAAGCCATACTTTCGGGATGCTCGCACCACGTTTGAGGCTTTGGACCCATCCCGAGAGACGCCACACTCAACTCTTAGTTCTTCAAGCGGACGGATTTTTTTGTAATACCCCATGAGAATGCCAAGGGCCGCGGCACCACACTCAACGGCTTCCATTTGGATGACCGTTGGAGTCCGCGCTCGGGTAGATGATGGGGTGACTATTCTTACCACGGCTTAAATACCCAGAAATTGTTTAAGAATTGGAATGACAAGGGTGATGGGCCGTTGTGAGCGCACGGTGATGCTCGCATCGCTAATGGTACCGCTTTGAACCTTGATTGGGGGGCCACCGCCCGAGGTCCATTTGTATCCGCTGGGACTAATATTTATCGGCATAGGAATGAGGTCAGCGCTGATTTGGATCGTCGTTGTCCCTGATGAGAGCTGGCGCACCAGTTCTTCATTTTGGAGGATGCGCATCATGCCTTGATGGGTCGCTGGGTATTCGGATACGGAGGTGATTTTACCGACCATATAACCGAATTCTTCCCGTTTCACCGTGGACGGCGCGATGAGGACATCCATCCCGGGTTTGACTTTTTTGCCATCCATGGCAGAAACGAAAATAACAACCTCCAGCTCTTTAATGGCATTGCCCGAGCGCTCCATATTGAAGATCGGCGATCCTTCGCTGAGAATTTCACCCTCGTTGGCTTTGATCTCGAGAACCCGCCCTTCATAGGGGCTAATCACATTTGAGCTCGCGATGAGCTTGTTTTTGATGATTTCTAGGTTGCGCGTGATTTGCGCTTCTTCTTGCTGAAGCACAAGCTCTTGAAGGGCTAAACGGTTCAACTCGTTGCGGCTGTTCTCCAAATCCTGTTGAGTCGAGAGCACACTTTGTTTGGTGATTAAACCTTCTTTGAGCAGTTGCTTTTGAGCTTTTGCCTTGTTCTTAAATATATTGATGCTGTTGCGTGTGATTTCGGTCGTCTTGGCGATCATAATTGTGTTTTGAGCGCGCTTAGCAACGATTTCATCACTGCGTTTTTTGAGATCTTCGAATTGATTGAGCAGGTCCGGTTGGGCGATGCGAGCGACTTTTTGGCCCGTCTTAATCGTGTCGCCAACTTCAACTGAGATGTCTGTGAGGCGCCCTGTCGAAGGAACCGAGACGTTATACACGCCTCCCGTTTTAATAAGTACGGATGAACCGGTGACCTTCGTTGGGATACTCCCAAAAACCCCCCAGAGAATTGCCGTAATGATCAACCCGACAAGGGTGGTGAGGACCAGCCAACCTGCCGGACTTGTGATGTTGACCAGCAGATCGAGTTGTTCTGGTGAAGATAGGCGATCTAAGGAGGCCTTGCGAAAGAGGCCCTCTTTTTTACTCTTGGGTGTTTGCTGTCCGATAATCACCTGATTATTCCCTTTACTTGATCCATACCATATGTGGAGCCATTCTCTATTTAGAGAGGCGCGCAGCTCCCAAGGGAACGTCGTAAGTCAGAAACTGGTTAATGGAGATGTCTTGATTGTCATCAATCAAACGCCCCGTTTCAAACTGTAAATTTATAATTGCCGTGGCAAAATTTGATGACTGTGAAAGAAAGCTGATGATTGCCGCCTGAAGCTGATCTTCCACCGTAATGAGATCGATCAAGGTGGCCTGACCAAGCTTTAATTCGTGGGATTTGTTTTGTACGGTCGTTGTGTACAAATCGACAGCTTTCTGTGCTTCTAGCAATTGAAGTGTAGCGTGATTATAGGCTGAAATGGCACTATCAACACCGCTTCCTATGGAGCGTCTCAACGTTCTTTGGTTAATTCTATGCTGGTTTAACGTCGCCCCGGTTTGCCGTAACGTCCCGTTTGCGGAATTTCTGCCCACGGGTATATTGTAGGTGAGGGTTGCCCCAAAATTAAAGCCGTTGTTGCTTCTTCCGAACGCTTGGGAAGGTCCGGTGCCTTCATGTAACCCGCTGTAACCGAGCGTGAAATCCATATCCATTTGCGACTGCAGGCCATCCTTGGCACCAATCATCAAGATGTCGGCGGATTTGCTTCGTTCGGCCGCGGCCTTAACATCCCAACGATTATCACGAGCGAGAGCGATTAGCGCAGCGGTGGCATTAACCTGTGGGGGGGCTTTATCAAGGTGCGGGAAGTCATCGAGGGTGCCTGTGACGGTTTGAATGACTTCAAAGTCAACGCCCATGATATCACCCAAGCTTTGACGCGCCGTTCGCAAAGATTGCTCAGCAGAGATGCGAATGACGCGCTTTTCGGTCAAGTTCGCAAGCGTCAGATTAATATCAGCGGCGGGACGTTCGTCGGCAGCAATCAGTCTGCGCATATCTTCGCCCAGTTGAGCCGCACGGTCTTCGGATTTTCGGCGTGCTTTTAAAACGTCTTCGGCATAACGGAATGCCCAATACGCATTCGCGGTGTCTCTGACGGCGGTCGCAATTTGATGGCGCAGGTCATATTGGCTGGCCAAAGCGGTGTGGCGTGCTGCTGTTTCGTTTGATGTGACCGCGTCTTCAGATGAGCCCTTGAGAAGGGGGAGGTTTAAGGCGAGGTCAACGGCACCCCTGCTTTCCGCACCATAAAATAATTTTTCTTGAGTGTCTGACCTAAGACGGGAGACCGAAATCGTGGGGCTAACGGTAATACCATTTCTAAATTTTTTAGATAGAGTTACCGAACTGGTGAGAGAATTTTTCGTTTGGGATGGTGCCGTGGAATGAAATAAGGGGGTTTTGGTTTTACGAGCCCCAACCGAAGCGGTGACATCCGGGTCAAAGCTACTTGATTCAATTTGCACGCCCCCATCATTGGATGCGGCGATCTCTGTCCTGAGCTTTATGGAGGGGTTGTTGTTCAGTGCAATTTTCAGCACCTCAATCAAGCCGACCTTTTTACCGCCATTCGGGCTGACAGCGGCGACTTCTTGTGCGTTGAGCACACGAAGTCCAAACATGAGCGGCCCAGCCAAGATGGCACCGGACACAATGCACCCAAGCAATATTCTATTGATTCCCCCGTAAAACAAAACCTGACGTATCCCATACTCGTATTCAAACAATACTATGCTAAAATCTCTGCGCTGGAGCAATTATCCACGTTTGAATAGTTACGGGCAATAAGCCGCGCATTATAGCTATAATAAATATATTTTATGAAAAGTTACTCTTAGATGCCGGTGTATCCATCATGGTATCTGAATAGTAATACAAATACGCATGTAATCACTGACTATAATATCCTGAAAACACAAAATATATAGTCCGTTTAGATTATTGCATGAGGACGGGGTTGATTATAAACAGCTAATCACTATTCTTCGAAAGACCATTCTGTTTTCATTTCAGAGGGTCAAGATTGGATTTACTATATTATTTGATGGAGTTTTAAGAATGAGCGTTGAAGATTTGAAAGCCTATGGGAAATTATGCACTGCAAACAAAGAAGTTATGGCCGCGGCCAAAGAAGCAGGGCTTGATAACATTGATGGGCAAATTGAAGTTGCATCAAAAAATGGTTTGACCTTCACACAGGCTGACCTTGACGCATTGAGCAAAGAAGTTGGTGCGGGTAGTTCCGAGCTGAGTGAAGATGATCTTGAAAATGTGGCGGGTGGATTTGTGACCGCCCTTGCCGCTGCCGTTGTTGGAGCAGCCGCTGGCGTTGTCTCCGCTGGCTCGGCCGTGACAAGTACGACTCAAGGCAGTGGCTGGTAAGTCAAACGTCCGATTCACTGAATCATGGACACAAGTTATCGTGAAATTAGGCTATGAGCGACGTCGCTCATAGCCTAA
>JAESSU010000247.1 GCA_016763955.1 Phycisphaeraceae bacterium
CAAGCATGCAAAGCAAGTTGGAACAAACTCACGCCAGCAAGACTCAAAACCATCACCAGAACAAAGTGGCTAACGCACGAGAATTAAATGGGTTTGGTATAACAGACCAGATATAAACAATTTGGCCCAAAACCCTATTTCTGTAGTCATTTGATGAGATGTAGATTCATCATTCTAATTATGATGAATTTCAACAAAATCACATCACAAAAGCTTGACTTGCCACCACGACTGTCGTACTGTTACACAACATTGTAAACAGTACGACAGTCCCGGAATTTCACCTATGGTCACTATTGGAAATAAAATTTCTCTAACACAGCAAGTTGCCCACCGTTTAAAACAAAAGGTGCGGCAAGGGATCTATCAATCGGGAAGTACTTTGCCTTCTGTCCGAAAACTTTGCGGTGACTTTGGTGTTAGCACAACAATCATCTGTCGGGCGATTCGTGAACTCGAAAAAGATGGCATCGTTCAAACGCACCACGGTAAAGGAACCATCGTTAAGCAAGAAGGCCATGCTTCGCGGGCAGCCATTCTATTTGCATTTATTCAGCCCTATCCCGCAGGCATGACTTTTGAACAAGATGTCCTTCAATACGCGGAGCAGGCTTTTAGCGCACAGGATAATTTCATGGTATCTCGTACGTCGCGATTAGATGCGGCGGTCGAAAGAGAAATCACCGAGCATGCGATTAACAATGGCGTCCAGGGCATTTTGTTATGGCCAGTCGAAAACAATCCCAACGGCCCCTTTTTTGAAAAGCTCTCTCAAAAAATACCAATCCTACTCGTTGACAGATTACTGGATAACGCCCAATTACCAGCCGTCATTTTTGATACCTATGAAATAGGCAGAGATATTTGTAGAGAAATGCTGCAAATAAAAAAATGCAAACGCATGCTTTGTTTAATCGATAATCTGAATATTTCACCGTACCAAATGTTAATGCAAGGACTTCGTGACGAAGCCAAGGATATGGGACGTAGCGAGGATATGACCATTGTTCAAATGGGTCTTTCCGAATTTGTCGCAGACTTAAGTATCCACAACTTTTCGAAAGTAAATGGCTTTAAGGAAAAGATTGAAAAGCTAATTGGCGAAGGTGGCTATGACACAGTTTTTTGCATGCAAGAACAGTTTTTTAATTCTGTCATTATGCAAACTGGCCTATATGACAAGCTCGATAATTTTCAATGGGCTCTCTTTTCCGGCCCCCATACCAACCCACTACCCGACCACCCCAATGGTTCTAGCACATTGAAGTGGGTCATTGATTTTCCAGAAATGATTTCAAAAGCAGCAGACTTGCTTCAGCGATCTGTTCTAGCAGGAAATATAGCAAATAAAGTTGTTGGGATAGAAATTTTTAAGCACAAAAGTAATGCATATCGGCGGCCATGTCAGCCGCATGAAAGCGAAGGCTCTTGAGACCGCGAGCACGCCTTGATATCACTTGATCGTGACCTAAAAAATGCAATGACGATCAATTTATCTTACTTCAAACAAAGAAAAACCATAACCCAAATGAAAAAAGCATGCCATTACTTTTGTTATAGCCTCCTTGCTCTGGGACTGTGCAGTACGGCAATATTCGCCGGAGAACATCCGAAGGAAAATCTGAAAAACCCGAGTTTTGAAAAGGGTCTGGCAAGCTGGTCTTTCTATGTTGATCCGAGCATGGCAGCACAAGTCAAACACCACATAGACAAAGAAATTTTTACCGCACAGATAAAAGCTCAAGGCGCTAAGCCCGCAGCGCATGTGCAACTCATTCAGACGATTGCTCTAAAGGAAGGCCAACGCTATAAACTTTCCTTTGACGTTAAGCGAGAAGTCGATGGCAATGCCACAATGCCTATTATTTGCCAGCAGAAAGCTCGCCCTTGGGAAAATTATGGCTTAGAAAAATGGGTCCCGTTTTCAAAAGATTGGACGCATCATGACGTATTCTTTACGGCCAAAGGAATCGTTAAAGCAAACCCACCGACGCTTCGTTTTTACTTGGGCAACCAGAAAGGCGATATCCAGATACGAAAATTATCTCTCACCGAAACAACTGAGCTTCCAGAACCAAAGGTAGAAGAGAAGCAAGAGAAGCAACCGGAGCATCTGAAAAATTCGAGTTTTGAAAAGGGTATGGCAAGCTGGTCTGTCTATGTTCACCCGAGCATGACAGCACAAGCCAAACACCACGTCGACAACGGAATTTTCACCGCACAGGTAAAAGCTAAAGGTCCCAAGCCAGCCTCGCATGTACAACTCATTCAGAAGATTGCTCTAAAGGAAGGTCAACGCTATAAACTTTCCTTTGACGTCAAGCGAAAAGGCGATGGCAATGCCACAATGCCTATTCTTTGCCAGCAGCAAGATCGTCCTTGGGAAAATTATGGCTTAGAGAGCTGGATCCATTTTTCAAAAGATTGGTCGCATCATGATGTGTTCTTTACGGCCAAAGGAATCGTTAAAGCAAACCCACCGAACCTTCGCTTTTACTTGGGGAATCAGAAAGGGGAGGTCCAGTTACGCAAATTGTCTCTCATCAAAATAGATAATATCTCAAAACCAGATGTTGATATATCTTCTCAATCATTTCGCATTGTTCCTCAACCCAAAAGAATCACCCGACACGATGGGTTTTATCAGATGGGTAAAAACCTATTTGTCCATTGCAATCGAGCGGCGGCAACTGATTTGTTTCAACGGGAAACGATCTTTATCACGGGCAAAAAACCAAACGATCTTCAGAACGCCATATCCCCGATGGAGCAACCTTTTTTCGCGGTAGGTAATACCCAAGGGATTGGGTTTGCCGACAATATTAATGACGCACCTCCTTTTCTAGGCGGATACGCGCTAGTCATTTTGCCTGAGGGTATTGCGGTCAAAGGGTTTGACGATCAAGGCCTGCGCAACGGCATCCAAAGCCTACTTCAAATCATTGAGCAATCATCCAAAGGCACGCTACCTCTGTTGTCGATTCGTGATTTGCCGGACATGAAATTTCGCGCGATGCATGTTGCTTTAAATTATTTACTCAAAACACAAAACCCGGCTAACAGGGATCTTTTAGAAGGTTTCCGATGGATGTTTCGCCGATTAGGACGCTACAAATACACACATATCTGCTTGATGCTCAACGGCAATATAAAGCTTGAAAAACATCCTGAAGTTCGCCCTCGTGCGACTTTTTCGCATCAACAAATCAAGCAACTCATCAAGCTCGCTTCAGAGCAAGGCGTTGTCCTCTTTCCTAATGTCAAAACATTCGGAAAGTTTATGGAAAGCCAATCTCTTGCAACGCGACAAGCCAATGCAGACGTGCTTGCACATGACTATTACACAGAAAATGGTGCGTGGAAAAAAATCTTCAGTAAACATTGGGGCCAAGCACGTTTGAATGTTGGATTGAAAGATCCCAATGGCGGCGGCGGTGTTTCGGCGGCCTTGGATATTGCCAGCCCCAAAGCTCTAGATCTGATGCGTGATTGTATTGATGAAGTCTATGAACTGTTTAATAAGCCCAAACTATTTCATTTGGGAATGGATGAATATCATTTTTTTGGATCATCGTGGCCCAAAGAAGTCAATCGCGGAAAAATGTTTGCGGACTATATTAACGCCCTGAATCGACATCTAAATAAAAAGGGCTGCCAAGTCATGATATGGAGCGACATGCTACTGAGCAATGTACAGTTTCCCTACATGACTGAAGCTAATGGTGGGCCGCCGCAAAACACCTGTGAGGCTTTGCCTCTACTGGATAAAAATATCATCATTGCAGATTGGCACTATGGCAATTCATTGTTTGGTGATGCGCCAAAACATTATCCGACCATCTCGTGGTTTAGGCAAAATCGTTTCAACGTGGTTTCTGTTCCTTGGTATGACCGTGACAATATTGTGAACATTGCTCGGGATAATGCTGCGACTTCAAGCATGGGCATCATGGGATCGACTTGGGCAATGTATATGACCTATTACGTTAGTATTAATAATGGGCCGGTTCCAACAGGGTGGGGCTGGACTCGCAAGCGTGTTGAAAAGCTGCGGGAACTAGGTGTTTTCGCTTCCACCGCAGAAGCAGCGTGGAACGTGCTGGATTGCAAAGAAAATATCGAACAATATGACAGTGTGCTATGGGAAAAACGCTGGATGCCACAGGCAACTGCGAAATAAAAATGTCGCCTTGCCCACGAATAGCAGCGAAGGCGACAGACTCACATAAAGCTAATTTATATCTTGCGCATCTGCTCACAATAGTATTGAACATTATCCCATTTTGCATTAGGTGGTATCCGATGATCCGGGCATGGTAAATATCCACCTAATGCAATCAACGGGCGAAGGCGTTCTATCTCAGAATCAATGGCGGCTCGATCATATGCAAACACCTGTTTGTCCATTCCGCCAACACCGCGAATCGCACGACCATACTTTTCACGCCATGGCCTAATATTAGCATCCCATGTACCGACCTCCATCGGGAACATAATATTAATACCTTGCTCCAACCAGATAGGCAAAAGCAAATCGACTTTACCATCACAATCAAGCGAAACAAGATCAATGCCATGACGACTAAGTAGTTTCGAAATACGTCGGTAGCCCGGAGCAACTTTATCCTTAAAAACTTGAGGGTTAATTAATGGCCCGTTCTTAAAACAAATATCTTCCCAGAAGTGACCAAAATCAAAAGTCACATCGGGCATTGCCAGCATGGCCTCGGTGCATCGGTAACACAGGTCGGCAACTGTTTGAATCATTTCCTCAAACAGTAACGGTTCATCGGCTTGAACATAGGCTAAGCCCGTCACGCCCATCCAGTCTCGTATCCGTCCTAGGAGACTGCCGCAATTAAGTCCCAAAGGATAATCACGCTTCGTATCATACAATTTAGCATGAGCGTCTTGAGACAGAATCGCCCGTTGCGGACTCCATTGCAATCGCGGCAAATAAAACTCTTGCCACTGCTCACTTGCCTTAAGTAAGTGATCAATCTCAGCTGGAATACCGCCCGCATCATCGTTCTGTAGAACGATCACACCATCATGATTAAGTACCTTACGCGATCCATCGGGCAATTCCTCTAGAACCTTCGATTCAAAACGAGGACGTAATCCAAAGTCTGCTCCGACTGTGTTATGCCAGTTAAAGTCAAAACCCAACTGCTTATTAATAGCCCTCTCTGGAGCGTTACCATCTGTCCAACCGCTAGCATCTTCTTGACTGATGTGTCCTTGGTCAGCCCACTGTTGTAACGTTTCACGCCAAAAACCAAAGTGAACAATTGGCAGGCGGTCGTAGTCTTGAAAATTCAGCACAGCAAGTGCTCTTTGTCGAGGTGTCATATTAAA
>JAESSU010000021.1 GCA_016763955.1 Phycisphaeraceae bacterium
ATCCTTATGTTTCCGCATCCGACCGGAGTTCACATCGATGGCAACGAGCGCTTCTGCTTGATCAATGACCAGTGAGCCGCCGCCGGGCATAGGGACGGTGCGCGAATGAATGGTGTCGATTTGTTTTTCAATCCCAAAGCGATGAAACAATGGGGTCGGTTCGTCGTAGACAAAAACCTTAGAGCCTGCACGTGGATTGATGATGCTCAAAAAATCGCAGGCACGTTTGGCTGCGCCCGGATGGTCAATGACCACCCGATCAATGTCTGTGGTAAATAAGTCTCGGAGTGTACGAATGATTAGGTCGGACTCGACATAAAGTTCGCCGACTTTGACTTTTTTTTGCCTTGCGTCGATGGTCTTCCATAAGCGTGTTAGATAAGCAAGGTCACGTTTAAGTTCGGTTTTGTTGCGTCCCATGCCTGCTGTGCGAACGATGAGTCCAAAGTCATCAGGCGTGTCCAATTCATCGAGAATTTTACGGACTTCACGACGAGCATCATCATCTTCAACTTTGCGAGAAACGCCCATGCGTTGCATGTCGGGCATCATCACAAGATAGCGTCCAGGGATCGAGAGATAACTCGTGAGAGTCGGGCCTTTGGTGCTGATACCTTCTTTGAGGACTTGAACCACGATTTCCTGCCCGCGTTTAAGACAGTGTTGAATCAGGGGGCGGTCGCGGTGGGGCGTTTTTTTGCCCACGCGTTCAAATTCTTCTTTGCTGTTGCCAGGGAAAAATTTGGGATGCAGATCCGTGATATGCAGGAAACCATTGCGATCAGAACCGAAGTCGATAAACGCTGCTTGGATAGCAGGCTCGACATTGGTAATCCGACCTTTGTAGATATTGCCAACATGCGATTCGACGCTGGCTCTTTCGTGATACAGTTCTTCAAGGCGACCATCTTCAATGATGGCGATACGGCATTCCTCGTTGGGAACGTAGTTGATCAACATTTGACGTTGTGACATGTGTGATGCTTCTTGTGATTAGGGCATTTGTCGCAAGAGATGCTGACATTCGATGCGTGCTTGTTGGGGCACGTTTTTCATCACTGATCGCTTTTGAGCCTAAGCTACTTTGAGCGGTTTGTATTGATGGAATTGTCAGATCAGTCATGCGGACTAATTGCCTGGTTTGTTTGATTGCACGGGTGTTGGCCTTGCGTCGCGGGAGGGTATTCGCGGTCGGGCTTAGCGTCATGCAGACAGTTGTTTCTTGTTCGTCTTTCAGGTTCATCCATAAACCTGATGATTTATTGTTCGCGAAATCGGTTCTCTATTTTTCTCTAATGTGTCCGTGATTTTGACTTAAGTGGTGTTTTAAACTCAGCAAACTCAAGGATTAAAATCCCAGGTGCCAGAGTGGTTGCCATCAACTAATTGGCCAGTCACTTTAATAGCCATCTTCACGGGCCAAGCCATCTATCAGGAGGCTTGGCGTTTAGAGGCCCGGATATATTCCAACGGATGGAATTCTCGACTGTCGGGGCTACCTCACTGTATTCGACAGTTCACTAAGGATACTTGAGATCAAGCTAATTGTCACGCGAAGTTCATCGATATGTTTGCATGGCTGTTCTTTTGTGATCGTGAAATGGAGCATTTGAAGTCGTCAAACGTGAGGCATATCGGGGCATTGGGTTAACGAGCATGTAAACAAAGTAGTCATTACAACATATGATTAACTTTAAGGCAAGACTGGTTTTTATGCCCTTTTGTTAGGCAAATATTGAGCAATGTCAGGGCTGATTCGAGGTGTCATCAAGAAGATGAAATTAATTTAGTGACGCAAGTTATTTATTTGACTGTCTTTAAAAAATAAAAAAATAGAATCGTCTCCCCGGCACCCATTTTGCATTAAGGACTGGCGAAGTGGGCATGGTGTCCATTGCTTAGAAGTTGATAATTGGTATTTGGAGAACGCCAATGAAACGTCCCTCGTCATGGCTTATGCTTTTAGGCATACTTTGTGTGGGCCTAACGGGCACCTCGGTGCTTCACGCTCAGGATGCGACAACCGCAACTGATGCAGTTTCTAGTGCTGTAGACACAGCAGCAGGTTACACTTATGACTGGAAAAATTCGGAAGTTTCCGAAGAAATGTTCACAGTCAATAACCTTTGGATCATGATTGCCGCCATGCTGGTGTTCATCATGCATCTTGGGTTTGCCATGGTGGAATCAGGTTTGACCCGTGCGAAAAACACGGTCAACATCTTATTTAAAAATACCATGATCCCCATGATCGGCATTGTGATGTACGCCGTCTGCGGATGGCTGATCATGTATCCCGGTGATACTTGGATTGTCGATGGCGTGTTCGCTTTCGGATTCGGTATCGGCGGGGGAGGCGTGTACACCAGTAGTCTTTATGAAGGTATCACGCCTGCATATAACGTGGGTTACACCGTCTGGACGGACTTCCTCTTCCAAGCGATGTTTGCAGCAACCTGTGCGACCATCGTGTCCGGTGCAGTGGCTGGCCGCGTTAAGCTACTTCCATTCCTGATTTTCTGTGTCCTGTTTGTCGGCATTTTGTACCCGATTACCGGTTCTTGGAAATGGGGCGGTGGCTGGTTGGATGCGATGGGCTTTGCGGACTTTGCCGGCTCAACATTGGTTCATGCCGTAGGCGGCGCCGGTGCTTTAGCCGGTGCATGGATCCTCGGCCCACGCATTGGCAAGTATGGCAAAGATGGGACGGTTCACCCGATCCCCGGCCACAGCATGCCTTTGGCAACCATTGGTGTCTTTCTTTTATGGTTCGGTTGGTTTGGTTTTAACGGCGGCTCTGAACTTTCAGCAAATGCAGGGGGGGTCTCATACGTTTTGGTGACCACGACCCTCTCAGCTTGTGGTGGCGGACTTGCCTGTGCGATCTGCTCATGGATCTTCGGCGGCAAGCCTGACCTTTCCATGGCACTTAACGGCATCCTTGCTGGCTTAGTGGGCATCACCGCAGGCCCGGACACTGCAACTTGGATCGAAGCGCTTTTGGGCATCGGTGCAGTCTCGGGTGTGCTTTGCTACTTTGCGGTTATGTTCTTTGATAAGCTCAAAATTGATGACCCCGTCGGTGCGATCTCCGTACACGGTGTCTGCGGTATCTATGGCACGCTTTGTGTCGCACTCTTTGGCGACATGAGCATGCTCGGTGTTCAAGCACTAGGTACAGCAGTCTGTTTCCTCACCTCCTTTATCTTTGCCGCAATCGTCTTTGGTACACTTAAAGCAACCATGGGCATTCGCGTTAGTGAAGAAGAAGAAATCGAAGGCTTGGATCTTGGCGAACATGATATGTCTGCTTATCCTGACTTCCAACGCACTTACATTAAGAGTTATGAAGCGGGCGAAATTTGATCCATTGACGATCATATGAACTAGAATTAATTTAAGTGATCAATTTAAAATTTAGCCTCCAAAAAGGAGTAAATAACCATGCATATGATAG
Organism: Phycisphaeraceae bacterium; assembly: GCA_016763955.1. GTDB lineage: Bacteria > Planctomycetota > Phycisphaerae > Phycisphaerales > Phycisphaeraceae > UBA7800. The sequence continues at coordinate 3,458 of JAESSU010000021.1, forward strand.
AAGCAGTAGTCAAGCCCCATGCGATTGACAAAATTAAAGCAAAACTTGCAGAACTAGGCATCTATGGCTGTACCGCCATTGAATGTAAAGGTTTTGGCAAGCAAAAAGGTCACACCCAACGGTACCGTGGTGCAAGAATCGATGTGGGTTTTGTGCCCAAGGTTCTGCTGAAAATCGCGGTTAAAAGCGAAGACATGGACAAGGCCATCGAGGCCATCACCAGTTCAGCTAGCACCGGCAGCGTCGGTGATGGCAAAATCTTTGTCTACTCTCTGAGTAAGGTCGTTCGCGTCCGCACAGGTGAGTTAGATAATGATGCTCTGTAAATTCTCTTGATACTCTCAAACATACTGCCAATTATTTTGGCAATATGTTGTGTCTCCAGAGATGGCCTTGACTCTTTCCCGAGAGTCAAGGCCTTTTTTTTTGGGGGTGGGAGGGGTGAATTGTGAATCCATCGTAAGCTCAAAACAATCGTCAGCATTACCGATGACATGAATTTCGCAACCGACAATGACCTTGCCAACACCAGCAGCATGATCGACAATGTTATCTCTCATGCGAGATTGAATTCGTCGATGATTAGCAATAGTTCCAGTGTTGTGCCTTGGAATTGAGTCCCTCAACACCTTTAATACTTGTTTCTGCAATTGCCTGTGTTAGAATAAATAGTGTTCCTATGTTTTATAAATGGACCTATAGCCGGTTGCAATAATAATTACATCTCTATTTTTGGGGGGGCTTCAATGCCAGATCACTCGCTAAACGCTTACACTTTTACTTTTAATCATATCCGCAGGCCGGATGATTATTTGCAGTTTGATGACATTGGGTTTGATCCCCTTCAAATGATGCATGACCAAATAAAAGAAATAAGTGGCCAGTTAATTAATATGTCTAGGTATCAAATTGAAGGTGCAAAAAAAAAGGATGGCAGGTCTGTGAAATTTCAAAAAATTGAAATTGATCGAAACAGAGGCACACTAGCAGGCTGGATTGAATACGGCGAATCTGGTCTTGAGTCAGAGATATACAGGCAAAATGATGGTATAAAATCACACACTAAAAAAATTAATGAAGCAGAGCTAATAAAGCATTATTTTTGTTTTTACTGTGCCCCTGAAGCCAAAAAAGGCCTTGCGGTTTTTCACAGATACGGTGTCAAGAATCCGAAACCTGCGATTCAAACAATATTAAAGCGAAATTTTCACGAGAATGACGTAATATTGAAAATGGACTCAGCATCCGACGCACGTGTTTTTCTTGAATATTTAAATTTGGGGACAGGCAAGGCTTTGACTGTAAAAAGATATAAGCAGCAACGCGATTCATGGGGAGCATCAAAGGCCAAGTTAGGCGGTTGTGATCTTAAGCCTGGATCAGAAATTCAGGTTATGTACAAATTTAACGAAGGCTTTAATTTGCCGTTCAAAAAAATGCTAAGACAGAAGGCCAGCGGGCAATTGCAAGCTTCTAATAAGATTGAATTGATCGAAATTGACGGAATTGGACAATTTGAGGAATCAAAGATTACACTTGAACATAATGGGAAAAGCAAGACGTTTTCAGTCAGTAAGCTTGGCGATGCAGGCTTTGGGTGGGATTTAGAAAATCATGTTGAGTTTGAAAAATCAACTAATCATCCAAAATGGGAATCGATAAACACATATGCATTCGAATGTATTCAAGAAATGATTCCTACAATAGTATAGCCGCAATTTTGTCAACGATAGAAGGCAAACAATGCTAAACCGTCTAAATATTTTGCGAATATTATGCGATAATTTTTATCTGTATGAGTATAGTTATTGTCCAGTAGAAGGTGGTCTGGTTGGTCCACATCTGATTAAACCAAGATATTCATGTGGACTTTTTATAGTCTTTCTATTTGTACCTGTAGCTCTTGCGGAATCAACATTACTGTTATGCGGCATTTATTCTAAAAATTTTTTACCCAATTCTTTGGCTATCGCATCTTTGACTGCTGGCGTTTTAATGGCATCACTGCCAATGATGCAGGCAGTTGCTTCTGGAATCAAGTTGAAAGACAAATATTTAAAATCAGAAATAGTTGAACCTGACAAGATTTTAAGACTGATTGGTAGGGTTTCGGAATTGTATAGTGCAGTATCGTTTTGTATTTTGATATCAATTTTTTCAATTGTCCCGCAGCTTATTTTGCTGACCTGGAAACAGATAGGCTGGCTTGATTTGGTCCTCAGTTGGTTGATTTACTCTTCAGGATATTTAGTTGCGATCAATATGGTGAAAATAATTGTAGGCTTGTATTCAATCCTTGATTATCAATCTACTGAAATACAGAAGGTGGCGTTGGCAAAATTTAACGAGCCGCATCTTAAGTAGCACTCGTGGCTCTGGACATTCAATTGTTGTTTTGAACCCCCCAAACATAGATTGACGTATGCTGTCAGGTGAATTCAATTCCGAATCGCAAGGTTGGGTAAGTCTGTTGGTTTATGTGGTTGGCAAATAATTTTTGTGTCTTGTACGGATCAAATGTCCGTTTATGGATGCAAGGTGGACGCTTTTGGATATATGTATATGGTTTGATGTTGCTATGATTGATGCTCTTAAAGGTTGTTAATTAGGAGGAAATCAATGTCGCAATCATTTTTGGATCGTTTATGCCCAGCAGTCACCGGTGGCGGGTTTTCATTAGAAAAAGACTGGGTTTGGTGCGGATCAGTGGTTGCTGATGATCAGGGCAAGTACCATATGTACGCATCAAGCTGGTCTAAAGAATTGGCTTTTTCGCCCCATTGGCTGACTAATTCACAAGTGATTCATGCGGTATCGGATACACCCCAGGGGCCATACGAATTTGAGTCCGTCGCGCTAGAGCCTCGCGGCGAGGGTTTTTGGGATGGTCGTATGACGCATAACCCGACGGTGCATCGCCATCCCGATGGTCGGTATATTCTCTATTACACAGGCACGACTTACGATGCGCCATTTCCCACGCCTCAGACACCTGCATCACCCAAATTGTCGAAAATTGAAGCGCGTGGGAATCAGCGAATTGGAATTGCCATTGCAGACAACCCCAATGGCCCGTGGCAACGCTTTGACGAACCTCTAATCGCCCCGCAACCCGGTAAGTGGGATGGCTGGATGAATACCAATCCTGCGGCTGTGATTCACCCCGATGGCTCGGTCCTTTTGTACTACAAGGCAGTCGCGCATTCGGAAGATTTATTACGCTATGGCGTAGCACGTGCAGATCAAGTTCAAGGCCCATACACACGATTGACTGATGAGCCGATCTTTAATTTCGACTCGAGTAACGATCATATTGAAGATGCTTATGCTTGGTATAGCGGCCAAAGTTATGAAATGATTTTCAAGGATATGGCAGGGGGAATATGCGGTCAGAAAATGGCAGGTGTTCATGCGCTGTCCGACGATGGCGTGCAATGGCGACTCGCAGAAAAGCCCTTGGCATACTCGCGGAAGGTGACATGGGATGATGGCACAACGACTGAGCAGCCATTCCTCGAACGGCCTCAGCTTCTGATCCAAGACGGAAAGCCAACGCATCTATTTGCAGCGACCGGCTCAATGCCCGATGTCACTTTATTCGATCATGGTAAGCTTGAGCATACTTGGAATATGTGTATTCCAATGAAGTGATTAGTCACGAGCAGTGATTGATTACCGCACGATTGTGCCTATATCCACGACGAGATCGCCTTCTTGGTAGTAGTCGACGTTCATATTGTTTTGATCAACAAAAGTGAAAACAAGGCAGCTAAACTTGTTACGCTTGGCGAACTTTAAATCACCAAGGCCCGGGCCTGCATAATCTTGGTTGTGATATTCCTGTGCGTGGAAGTGGTAGTGAGCTAAGGCAGTGTACAGGTTGTCGTACATCTGGGGCGTTGGATAAAAAATACGATCATGGCGGTGAATACGGGGTTTATACAGGCGTGCGGCGAAGATACCCTGG
>JAESSU010000248.1 GCA_016763955.1 Phycisphaeraceae bacterium
CCCATGAGGGATCTGATACGCAGATCCCTCACTTTATTGAAACAACCAACCGCGATAAAAACAACTTACAAGACGCAGAGGACGCTGAGTTAAAATCAGAGAAAATACTATTAAAAAACAAGGAAAAATCTCTGCCTTTCAGATCTCTGCGATCTCTGCGACTCTGCGGTAAAAAATGCTAAATCAGTACGCGACCGACGTTGGATCTGCTTGCCACTGGTTTTCGTGAATCGACTGGACAATCCACTTAGCGGCTTGCACCGCAGCAACGCCCGCATCACCATCGACCACCGCAGGTTTGCCTTCACGAACGGACTCTAAAAAACAATCCAATTGCGCAGTAAGCTGGTCTTCATGACCTTCGGGCAAATCAAATGATAAAGGCTCGACACCCACTAAGTCCGTGTATTTCATGTCTGAAAGGTCTTTGCCGCAAGTCACAAGCTCACGAATTTCATCGAGCTGATCAGTATGAGCAGACTTGCGGACGATGATGCCCGATCGGGTTGCGTAATCAAGATTCACAAAAGCATCTTCACTAAAGAGTCTCATGCGGCGCTCGGTGGTTAATGCCATACGACTGGCGGTGATATTCGCAACGCAGCCGGATTCAAAAATCAGCCGGGCATTGCAGATATCCTCATGTTCACTGATGATTGAGGTTCCCACTGCGTGAACGTTTTTGAGCTTGGAGCCCGCAAGATGCAGCACAATATCCAGATCGTGAATCATCATGTCCATGACCACGCCAATGTCCAGTGAGCGAAACGTCATGGGACTCACGCGCTGCACATCCATGAACCGTGGTTTGAGATTCAATGCCGCAACGCTGCGCAAGCCGGGGTTAAATCGCTCGGTGTGTCCGACTTGCAAAACGGTGTTATGAGTGGTCGCAAGGTCAGAAAGTTTTTGCGCCTCTTGAGGCGTTGGAGCCAAAGGCTTTTCAACCAGACAAGCAATTCCCTTAGCAAGCAACGGCTGGGCTACCGCCACATGAAAAACCGTTGGCACGGAGACAATACAAGCCTGCACCTGTGGGAACCGACTTAACAATTCCGGCACGTCCTTGCAGGCATCACAGCCGTACTGATCCGCTAAAACTTTCGCTTTGGCGATATCCACATCCACCACAGCTAAGAGATTTGATGAAGAAACCTTTGCAGCGGTGCGGACATGATGCCCCCCCATCCTGCCCGAGCCAATCACGGCGACATTAATAGGATTTTGACCTTGATTCATAGCTCACATGATAACGCAATCACCTAAGACTGCTAAACCGTGTCAACATCAATGAGATCATTGCGCTCGCTGAACTTCAATCACCGAGTTCATCGGGATGAATCCCATCGTGATGAGTTTGCGTTCGATGCGATAAGCGACGAGCCCGACACTAGGAGCGTAATAGTCGTATATCGTCACCGTACCTTGCGCTAAGCCAAGTTTAAGCTCGCGCGTCGTCTTGATCACAATCGCGTGATACACCCTGCCGGACAGATGTAATCGCTGCTTCCCAAGCACTTCAACTCTGACCGTACAAGTTCCCTTGTCCCGTTGAGCCTTGGTCCTAAGTGAATAAACAGTCATTTTACTGGTCATCACTTGTGGCTGGTGATGGACCAAATCAGCGGGGATCACCATTATCGGCGGATCGTAAACCACCTTCGCCCAATGCACATAATCTTCTTCAGCCAACACGACAACGCTTTGATCACGATTCACTTTTAAGTGGCTAAGCCCTTGGTCTTCAAATCGCACAATATGTTCATCGACAGACTCACCTTGGACATGGAACATTTTCCATTGCTTGCCGGCCAATAAGCCTCTAGTCACATTAAATGGCTGATTGTTTACCAAGGGGCCAAGCAATGCCTTAACAGTCACAGGTTGCTTAATTGGCGTAAAAGAAACGGTATCTAAATACATCCTTTTGCTCGCAGTGTTCACAGAAGAGCACCCCATACTCATGACCCCGACAAGGCACAAACAACCGATCCCCAATAAACGGAATAAAATGATCTGGTGACATACTTGATTCATAACCGATAAGATACAGCAATAATCGCATGGAGCACACCTAATGAGCTGGGAAGCCTGGTATACCCTTGGCGTGATTACGCTAATTATGATTGCATTGGTCCGAAACTGGGCTGGCCCGGACACGGTCATGCTCGGCGGCTTAACGCTGCTGATGACCGGCGGACTTTTTTCAGTTGACCAACTGCTGCCCACCCCCAAGCAAGCAATTGCTGGCTTTGCCAATGAGGGCTTGCTGACCATTGGCGTGCTCTTTGTCGTAGCCCTTGGGATGAGCCAAACCGGAGCAATGGACCTGATTGCCAAGCCTTTGCTAGGACGACCGACCAAACTCCGTGAAGCCCAATTGCGACTGATGCTCCCCGTCGCAGGGTTATCTGCGTTTTTGAATAACACGCCCATTGTTGCCATGTTCATGCCCGTGGTCACCGACTGGTGCAAAAAGACCAAATTCCCGGCAGGCAAACTTTTTATCCCACTAGGCTATGCTTCAATTCTAGGCGGAACCTGCACGCTCATCGGAACCAGCGGTAACATCGTCGTCAAAGGACTCATCACCGACGCACAAGCTCAAGGTGAGTTTCAAAATGTTCACATCGGCATGTTCACCATCGCAGCAGTCGGCCTGCCGATCCTGATTGTCGGCATCACCTACCTGCTTATCTGCTCACGCTGGCTGCTACCTAAAGGACGCTCGCGATCAATGGATCAAGGCGAAGATGCACGCGAATATGTCGTAGAAATGCTCGTCCAACTAGGCTCAACAATCGATGGAAAAACCATCGAACAAGCCGGCCTTCGACACCTGCCTGGCGCTTACCTAGCCAATGTCGAACGAGACAACCAACGACTCGTAGCTGTCGGCCCAGAACAAATCTTGCGAGGTAATGACCGACTCTTTTTCGTCGGACTCGTCGAATCTGTCGTCGATCTGCAAAAAATCCGTGGCCTAATATCGGCTGCCCAGGACACCTCTCAAACCAACGACAATCAACCCCACCGCTGCCTCGTCGAAGCAGTCGTTAGCCTAGAATGCCCCATCATCGGCATGTCCATCCGCGAGGGTCGCTTCCGATCTCGATACAACGCAGCAGTCATTGCAGTCCACCGAGGTAGCGAACGTGTCATGCAAAAAATCGGAGACATCATCGTCCAACCCGGCGATACCCTGCTCCTTGAAACACATCCAAACTTTGTCGAACAACAACGCAACAAACGAGACTTCTTCCTCACCTCAACCGTCAAAGACTCCAAACCCATCCGCCATGACAAAGCATGGATTGCAATACTCGCCTTACTAGCAATGGTCGCATTAGTGACCTTCACGCCCATGTCCTTATTACATGCCGCATTACTTGCTGGGGGTGTGCTAGCGATCACCGGATGTTTTACCATGTCCGAAGCCCGACAAAGTGTTGACCTGCGCGTCCTACTGGCACTGGCTGCGGCTATCGGCGTAGGTAAAACCCTAGAACAAAGCGGCGCATCCACCGTCCTTGCCCAGCAAATCGTTCACTTGGCTAAACCCATGGGACCTTACGCCATCCTCGCGAGTATCTATCTCGTCACCGTCATCTTCAACATGCTCATTGGCAACATCGGCGCTGCGGTACTCATCTTCCCCATCGCCAAAGCTCTCGCCTTAGGTGAGGGCCTAAACTTTATGCCCATCGCCATCGCCATCATGATGGGCGCTTCCGCGAGCTATGCTACCGCCAGCTATCCAGTCAACCTCATGGTCATGGGATCAGGCGGCTACAAAACCAGCAACTTCTTTAAAGTCGGTTTGCCCTTAAATATTCTCATCATGATCATCGTGGTCACCTTGGCCCCAAGGATATGGCCACTGGTGGGATAAACGTTTTTTAAGCAAGCAAGCAATCACCGCCAAAACGCCAAGTTTCAAGACAGAGATTTAGAGCATTTCTATTTCAACTGTAGCGTC
>JAESSU010000249.1 GCA_016763955.1 Phycisphaeraceae bacterium
AAAATATTATCAAAATAACTTCCTTGCCCGTGACCGCGAGATGGATAACACAAAATGCTTCTGACCCATCCTTGACCGTTAAGCATGGCCAAGGCGCTCCTGTGGTGGAAGTGGTCTTGCGCAAAAAGTCCGACCGCGAAGTCTTTGCCTTTGTACTTAATCAAGGGGGCGAGGGGACAGGCATGGTGGAATGTTATCTGCCAACGAGTCTTAGCAGTTGGCAGGTTCGTGATGCGATCACCGGTCAGACTTTAGAGGCTAGCCAGACATCTAAAGGTGTCCGTTTGCCGATGGCTCTCAAGGCATGGGACTATCGCGTATTACAGTTGACTCAATAAGATTTAATTACTGATGGGGTTGAAAATCGCTTGGAATTAAAGAGGGGGAGGGGATTTAATTCCCAAGTGCGTCTAGGGCAAACGCATGTAGCCCCTGCCTTGGCGGGCCGGGCTGTGTCAGCCCGATTTTAACCTTCGGTCAACTGTCAGGTCAGTGAGTAAAGCATTTTTGACCTACGGTCAATTTCGTGTCGACACGACACGGCTCGCAAAGACAATTTGCAGCTCACGCGTTCACCCTGCAAGTTCATCACAATGAATTGCGAGCACACAATAATTACAATAATGTAAATACTGTTTCACTGTAATTTTGTCCGCACATAAGATGACTTATGAGTCTTCACGAGAGAAAAGAATTATGATATGACGACCCCCGCAATTGCGATTATTTCACTGTGGCCTGATGAAGATCAAACATGGGAATACGTGCTTAGGCTTTATCGTGAATGCGGCGTACGCCGTTTTTCAGTGATGTTCTCGGCACACCCAGATAGCTTGGATATCAAGGATAAACTTCAAATCTTCTCCGCTCGGTACATTGCTTTACGACAGAAGATGAAAACGGAAAAATTAGGCCTAGGCATTCTCCTGCAAAGTATAATCAACCATGCATATCGTAATCAACCTCGCAGCCCAGTCACGTACCAGAGATTGGTGGGACTCGATTCAAGCGAATGTGAGAACTGCTATTGCCCGCTTGACCCTGGCTTTCAGCAATACACCCGGGAAGTGATTCAAACGCTTGCGAGTCTTGAGCCGGATTTACTTTTGGTTGATGATGATTTTCGAATGCTTCATCACCCACCTGTCCAAGTCGCTTGTGCTTGCGGACTTCATTTGGAACTTTTTGCGAGTATTGCAGGTCAGCCATTAGATGCTGCTGCGGTTAGTTTAGCTTTAGAAACAGGCTGTGATGCGAGCTTGCGTTTGGCATGGGAGAAGACCTAACTTACGGGTCTTGAACAAATGGCTCAGGTCATTCGCAACGCTGCTGATAGTGTTGATCCTGATTTGCATCTTGGGATTTGTGTTTGCTATTTTGAAGAACACTATGCAGCATCACTTGCGCGGATACTCGCTGGCAAACACCGCCCGTTTGTCAGAGTCAATAGCGCATATTATTTAGAAGGGGCGCCTCGTGAGCTGCCTTCCCGATTGCTCAAAGGTAGGCGTACAGCCCGCTTTTTAGACCCCGGCACTGAAATACTCGGTGAGTCAGACACCTATCCACATCATCGGCATAGTATGTCTGCCACAACGTTACGTGCTCATATTGCAGGCTCATTGCTCAATGGAGCCCACGGAGTCAAATTGTGGGTGACAGACTTACAAAACGGTGATTCAAATAAAAGCGCCGCCTACCACAAAATGCTTCACAAAGAGACTGCGTTTTTTAACGCAATACAAAACCTTAAGGTCGATTGGCAAGGTTTTGATATTGCAGGAAAACCGATCTCGCCATTAAGCGAGAGCTATATTGTAAAAGACGAAAATAATCCCTTTGCCGATGACGGAGCGGGTTTCTGTGATAAAGGTTGGGGGCCAGCGATGGCTGAAATCGGCATGCCCTTTACCTATGATTCAAAAAGTGCCATCAAAGCACTCTCCGGTGCGGCTCCTTTATCATTTAACTCCCAAGAACTGACGGCTATATTGAACGGCCCAGTGCTTCTTGATGGTGTGGCTGCGGGGTATCTCTGTCGTATGGGATTAGGGCATCTACTGGGCGTAGAAGCTGGGGACGATGTGGGGAATTTATGGCGTGAATGTTATCTCGAAGATCAGCCGATCAATGGCAAAGCGGCAGGGAAAAAAGTCCGACGCGGCGACCCTGCTGATCGACCAGTCAAACTTAAGATCACCGATGATTCGGTCATGGTTTTGTCAAAATATATGATCGACCCTTGGTTTAGTTCTTTGCCTGAGGTCTACGTTGCTCCGGCAGTCACGGCTTTTACAAATAGTCTTGGCGGGCGTGTTGCGATTTATGCCACAGCCGTTGTTAATCGTAATTTCTCCGAACCTGACCGTCAGGCACAGTTGCAAGGAATCGTGGGTTGGCTCGCCCAAGACGGCGATGCATTTCCAGTGGTCGATTCAGACGCCCCGTGTTATTTGATGGCAGGACAAGAAGATGACAAATGGATTCTGGCTTTATTTAATCTGAGCATGGACGTGCTTGACGGTGTGTCTTTGAGATGGACCACAAGTGATGCCGTTGAAACGGTCCAACGATTAGATAGTGACGGTCAGTGGCAGGGGGTTGATTTTACGCAGTCATTAGGGGAGCGATTGCTTTTAGAGACCACTGCGTTGACACTTGAGCCGGTCGTTTTGCGGTTGACGCTAACCGTTTGATCTTGTTTTGCGAATAAAATTTTGGGTTAGTAAACCTGCAAGTTTGAATCGTGTTACAGCAAGTGCGTAAAACCGTTATCAGTGTCGATTTGATCGATCTTAATTCTAAATAAATCGTTAAAGGTCTTGATTACGTCGAAGGTGGTGCCTATCATAGTGATACAACATGTTTAATCTGAGACGCGAAATAACGGCTTCGTCGTTGCTGTGGTCTCTTTTATTGGAAGGAATAGAATGATGCTTTTAATCAAACAGAATCACCGGCTTGGCTGCTCAGTGGGTTTTACACTGATTGAACTTTTAGTGGTGATCTCAATTGTCGCGTTGCTCATTGCCATCTTGTTGCCAGCCTTGGGTCAAGCACGAGCGAGTGCTCGCAAAATTTTGTGTGCTACGAATCTTAAACAGATTGGGCTTGTTCAATTTCTTTATATCGATGATTACAAAAACTGGGTGATGGCTCCTCATCTGAATTTAGATACCAATCTCACAACTTGGAACAAACAGGTGCCTTGGTTTCGACGCGCATGGATCAGTGGCTATATCCAAGCACCGGGTAACAATCATAGTTCGCCCAGCATCGGAGCTAGTGATAAAACCGCATCCATGATTAAATGTCCCGATGCACTTAGTGATGAGCCCTCAACCGTAAAAGCTTACTGGAAGTACAACAGTTCGTATGCTGCAAATACACGATGGAACTCTGCGGCATCAGGATTTACCTGGAACTATGCTGGAAGTTACAACTACCAAGATTTAAGCTCGCCCAGTAATCTCGTTGCATTCATTGACCATAACATTGTGGCCGACGCCTTTTCTGCGTCTGTGGTTCTCATGACAAATCCAACCAAGCAAGTGGGCTATCGCCATCTGGATCGCGCCAATTGGGTCGCATGGGACGGCCATGTCGAGACCGTTGCGATTGAAGAAATGCCTCCCCCGGCACTTGGCAAACGCTTCATGTTGTGAAGAAGTAATTCATCTGTATACAAAATCATCACGTTTATTCAAATCGTCAAATCAACCTCCAAACAGAAGGTCTCCTCAAAATGCAGAAGATAGTATGTACCTCCATCTATAGTTGGCTTATCGTAGGCTTGTGTAGCAGTATGGCGCTCGCAGGCGAACACCTGAAAAATCCTGATTTTAGTCAAGGGCTTACAAGCTGGTCTTTTTATGTCCACAAAAGTATGAAGGTTAAACGTCAAGCCACAGGAGGTGTTCTGACACTACAAATTGAGGCTGCTGGTGAACCCCAGAATGTTCAGCTTAACCAGCAAGTCGCCTTGCAAGAAGGCACGACTTACAAACTTTCCTTTGATGCCAAACGAAATGGTGAGCCCGTCGACACGCAGATACACTGCATGCAGCAGCAAAAGCCTTACCGCAGTTACGGGTTGAATCAAACCATCGAATTTTCAAAAACATGGTCACGTCACGAACTTCTCTTTACCGCCAAAAAACTTGTGGCAGGTAACCCGCCAACCATTCGTTTTTTTCTAGGCAACCAAACGAAGTCCGTTCAATTTCGGAAGTTATCCCTAATCGAAATTCCAAAATCTCTAGCAACTGACTGGCGTATTGTTCCCCTGCCCAAGGAAATTAAGCTCGATGAAGCGCACTTAAACGCGATCCCATCCGGCGCTGTGATTGCCACGACACATCCGAAAATAGGCCAACTCTTTGATGAAGAATTAACATACATTGGCAACGTCAAGGCAGATAAGATCACCCCTCTACAAGCAGACAATCCTACATTTATCTGGGGTGGCCCTGCTACGGCAGATCGCATCACAACAGCGCCAAATCCCCCAACTCAAGCGGAAGGTTACAGCCTGCTTATTGACGCCAAAGGGGCAGTGGTGCGTGGGCGAGACGAAGCAGGATTACGTTTTGGTGTTCAAAGCTTATTGCAACTCATCGAGCAAGCTCCCGATGGCCGATGGCCCGGTGCAACGGGCACAGATTGGCCGGACTTTGCATTCCGTGGATTTCATAGCGCGTTGCGCCCGCCAAAGCATTGGAGACTTCAAACCATTGAGCAAGCTATGGCCGTGAATCATTGGCTCATTCGACGGCTCGGACGATACAAATATAGTCACCTTTGCTTGATGCCAATGGCGAATGTCCAGTTGAAAAGTCATCCTGAATTATGGACACCAGACTATAGCCATGAACAAGTCAAGGAATTAGTCGCCTTTGGTAAGCAACGGGGGATTGAAGTTTTTCCAGAAGTTAAAACACTGGGCAACTTTATTCACAAAGCCAACCCCAATGCTCAAGAACTGCGAAAACCCTTGGCAGATTTGTACGAACCTCATGTAAACTGGGATGAAAAGTTTAAAGAATCCAAAGGCCAGCATAAGTTGATGCATGCCAAAAAGACGACCTTTAAAATTCGTGACCCACGCGTACTGACATTGATGACGGATGTGATCGATGATTTGCTTGAGCTATTCGATCACCCCAAGTATTTACATATCGGCTGCGACGAAGCAACCATGTTTGCATCCTCAGCAGACAACAGTGTTGATCGAGGCAAAATGCTCGCAGACTATGTTAATGCCCTAAATGCACATCTCAAAAAACGGGGTGTCCAGACGATGATGTGGGATGATATGCTAACGAGTCGTGAGCAATTTCCCAATAATGTCGAAGCACATGGTGGAGCACCTTACTTTACCGCAGGTGCAGTGGACTATCTAGATAAGGACATCATTCTAGCAGCCTGGCATTATGGCTGGACGGTGAATGGCGTTTATCCTGCACGCTATCCAATTGTGCCTTATTTCATCAACAAAGGATTTCGTGTGATTGGTTCTCCTTGGTTTCGGACCGATGGCATAGCCAACTTGGCAAGGCAAGTACAAGAGAGCAAAGGGAGGGGCATGATGGGAACCGCATGGTCGCTGCACATGGGGTACGCCATGGCCAAAGGTCGGCCCATTGGTAATGCCAAAGGTCAGAAAAAGACTCGGGTTCAACGCGAGCTAAGTATCCTTGCCGCCAACGCAGAAGCTGCTTGGACACCTCAAAAAGGAGCCGACCAAATGTTTATCTATGACAATGAAAAATGGGAAAAACGTTGGCTCCCAGAAGAACCCAACCAATAATTAAACCTTGTCCCGGGGATTTAATTGCCTACATAAAACGAGAATTCATTCGAACAAAAAGGTTCTATTCATGAAAAAAATATACCGGTCGTTATTCGTTATTGTTGCGTTGCACGCTTTGTCTATATCTTTCTTGTTGCAAGCAAGGGCAGGTTCACCTGAGGCTTTGCCGGAACTAAAAACTTCAGAAATTCCTCAATGGGAAAATCTCAAAGATATTGATATTGCACCATGTCCTAAGAAGATAACGGTCGATGATGCCTCTATTACAATTGACGAGAACCTTGCAATCGTCATTGGGAAGTTATCCTCGGAACGTACTAAAATCGCGGCATTAGACTTGCAAGATATTATTAAAGAACAGACATCGGTTGTCGTTCCTGTCATGGTGGATGGTGAAGAGACTGGGTATAAAAACCTGATCGTTCTGGGACTCCCTTCAGAGATGCCCCGAATTGAGCAATACTGCAAATCAGCCCAGATATCCCTCGACGATGTGGAAAAACAAGGCTATGCCATTTTCCCCATTGCTCAAGATGGAAAGCAAAATATCATACTAGCGGGCAAAGACGAGCAGGGCGTCTACTGGTCAGCGATGACGCTTTCACATTTAATAAAAAACAAAACGATACGCATTGCTAGAATTATCGACTGGCCGGATTTTAAGAATCGCCTGTGCGCAACCCTTCATGCCCCCATGCGTAGTTTATTCTCAGCTAAAAGTAAAAAACAAAAAAAGGTTGCCTGGGTATTGGTAAAAAAAGCAATACGACGAGCAGCAAGATTAAAATACAATCAGATTAAATGCTTTGCGGTTCTTTACTCGACTCCCAAGACTGACTACCTTCTGGATAACCGGGCGACAATGTTGGGTAAAGTCGGTGAATACGCCAATAAACGCGGGCTCAAACTTCATCTGAATTTTACAACAGCTGTCGCAACAGAAGGGGATGAAAAAAAGTTCCCGCAACTTAAAGAATGCTTGAAGTTTCTCCATCTCTACGTCTCATGGAGTGATGAGCAGCTTATTAATCATGCCTGTGATAAAATCACGAAAATGGTCAAAATTATTGGCCCCCAACACTATTTTTTACACTCTCCTGACATCCCTTATATGGGATGGAACAGACGCTCTGATAATGATAGAAAACGTTGGCAGGATGACCGGGTGTCAGCTGAAACGTATCTAACTAACAAAATTTGTTCTGCTATTAAACGTGGGAACCCCAATGCTCAAGTGAGTTATGTCAGCACTTCCTATGCGATGACTGGCAGCGAAGAACAGATTAAAAACACAGAAGACCTGTGTCGTAAGTTATCTGAAGATATCATGCTTGTTTGGCGTGAGGGGCCCGCCGAGGCTGCTAAAAAATTACGGGCTGCAACAAAAAATCGGCCGCAAGAATATTACATCGAAAACAGTTCAACACACAAGAATCGTTTGCTTGGTGGCACCTCTAGAACGGCTAAGACGTATTATTTTAACAACAGTGATAATGATAAATTTAGAGGTGGAGGCGATACGTCATTCCGCATTGCGCATCAGCCCGAACTAGGTCTTCTTGCTGAATACATGTGGAACACCCAGGCTCCCGGTGCCGTATTCGTTAACCAGAGTAAAAAAGAAAAGGATAAAAGTAAATGGCATAGAATGACGGTCAATGGAATGCCCTGGGGAGAATGGCTATCGGTTCATGATCTTGATGGCCCACTTAGAAATGAATTGATCCCTCGTGTATGTCGTCAGTATTTTGGTGAAAAAGTTGGAAATACACTGGCGTTGGCTTATTCAGTAGGTAGCTCGATTAATGATAATGCCCTAGGGGGTTTGGCGACCATTCCTTATGACAGGCGATATGAAAACTCGCTTGTTTTTGCCCAACGCCTTGCCCATGCCAATACGCAGATGGCTAAGCTTTGGGGCAAACAAGATCAATTTAATCCAGGAACCTATCGTGTTTATCTGATCGCATTTAAGTATGTCAATATCTATCAACATATCGAAAAGGTTAATGCATACCTGATGAGACTTTCGTGGATTGCTCAAACGGGCCAAGACGAAGATCAAGTTTTAGCCCTGACAGACGAGGCACTTGCTTGTATTCAAAAGGTGAGAAAGGATCTTGCAGACGGGTATGAAAAATACAACTTGCAGTCTATCCGTTACGCTGCGATATACGGGGCGAAAATAGGAAAGCTAGATAATGTTTATAAAAAAATAGACAATCTTGAAAACGCAATTAACTTCAAAAACAAACAGATCAAAATGTTCGGGGCTGGCAAGATATCCAAAGAAAAGAAAGCGCCGACGATTGGAATCGTTCCTGTCACAGCAGCCGTTACGCTTGATGGGAAATTAGACGAATGGGATATGGATTCCGCTTATATACTTGATAAAAGTTTATATAACAGAAAATTAGGGACTCAGGGGATTACAGGTCCCAGAGATGTGATTGCTTACTGGAAGGCATCCTGGGATAAATCATATCTCTATGTGGCAGTTCAGATTTTTGATGACAACCTTTCTTTTGAGAAATATAGTCCACTCTTTCGAAATGATGCGGTGGAATTATGGGTTAATAAGCAGCAGTTCGTTTTTTCGATCAACCCTGATGGGAAAGCTGCCGTGGAGCCCTATGGTAATTACGATAGCAAAAAAATAACAATGGCGACTCGACGCGGCGAGAAACCGCATCATCTGCATCCAGGGATGAAATACTGGAACCTTGAGTTGAAAATCCAGGCTGACTGTCTTGAAACTGCTGCGAAAATTGGCAATAGTTTCTACATGGCATTGGGGGTAGATGATGTTGATCCCAATGAGAAGCCCACTCAGCTATTTTTCCCTGATACCTATCAGCATTTGAATATGACTCCCGGTGCTTCTTACACCAAGGATTTTGTGAGAGTTGTTTTACAATCAAAAACGGAATTTACCACGACGCTCAGTTCGTCTGGGATCGCGAATGTCGCCAAGGCTGATGGCACTTATACTTGTGTTAATCTTGAATTAGCACTGACTAGTAAAGAAAAAACAGTGGGGATTTCATCCGAAGTATTTCTTTATACCAAAGAGGGTATTCGACGATTCAAAGTTGATATTCCCGAGGTCTTGCAGGGCGATTGGAAAAAAACTTTGCAAATAGTGACCGATGATCTTTATGCTTCGGATATTGGAATTGATCTGATTATTCGCGCTCCTGGGTATTACCAGAAATTTGAATTGCAAAAAGGTGAATACCGGCACACCGCCCTTGGGTACATTCCTAGCAATGACTCGAACAATATCGTTGAAGAAGAACCTAAACCCCTGTTGGGAACATCTTTTGATAATGGCACTTTTGAAATCCAGACCTCAAATGGCAATGCTGTTGCTCCAGTGGCTTCGGCAGATTGCACGATTGTTGATGCTAGAAAAGGGAAAGCTGCCAAAATCGAAACTAACGGTTATTTGGCGTATAAACTGCCAAAACCGCAGCTAATTAACAAAGGCATGATTGAGTTCTGGATCAAGCCAGAATATAGCATTAACGATAAAAAAACTCGGGCCTTTATTAATCTCGCTTCTTCTAATAGTGGTATTCGGTTTATCAAAAACCAGTCATACTCTTATATGTTTATTATTTATGAACGAGGGAAAATAAATAACGTTCATGTCAAAACTAATAAAATAAAAACAGGGGCGTGGAACTATATCGCTTTGAAATGGGATGATGTTAAAAAAAGTATGTTGCTTAATATCAATGGCGTTGAGACAACCAAAGACAATCTTAAATTCGATCTCAATAAGCCGTTCCGATCCTTAGTCGTCGGCAATATAAAGCGGGGTGGCGAACAAGATTGCAACAGTATCATAGACGAGTTGAAAATTAAAAATACACACTAATACTTTGGCATCACTGATTGCTAATTTAATATGAAAGTCCATTTATTATAAAAAAAATCCTACCTTGCGCCCGCTGTATCTGGCTTGCTTTGGTGCTATGTAGTACGGTTGTGTTTGCAGGAGAATATCTGGAAAACCCGGATTTTAGCAAGGGACTGGCGAGTTGGTCTGTCTATCTTCATCCGAGTATGCGAGCGACCACAAAACGCCATATCGCTCAAGGTGTTCTCACGGTAGAAATCGGCAAGTCTGGAGCTTCTCATCGAGTCCAGTTGATGCAGAAGGTCGCGATTAAGAACGGCCAATCGTACAAGCTTTCTTTTGATGCCAAACGAGAAGGCCCTGAATCAAAAACACAAATACTTTGTTCACAGCAGGGGAAGCCTTTTAAAAGTCAGGGCCTAAACACCTCTGTGATGTTTTTGGATCAATGGTCGCATCATGAATTCATCTTCAAAGCCAAAAATGTGATCGAGAAAAATTCGCCGGTCATTCGAATTCAGTTTGGTAACCAAGTGGGTACGGTTGCGTTTCGAAACTTTTCACTCACCGGCTCATCAGATATAAAACCAGTGATAAAGATCGATACAATGCCAGCAACTAAAAACAGCACGCCAGTGACTCAAGCATACAGCACGATAGCCATTCGTATTGTCCCGCAACCTAAACAAGTTACTAAAGTAAAGGGTGTATTCCTGCTAGGGGAAACTCTATATATTCAAAGTAACAACTCTAAAGCTGCTGATCTATTTAAACGGGAAGTTATCTTTATTACTGGCAAACACGAAGACGATTTTCAGACTACCACGCGCAGCAGTGAATCGTTTTTTCTAGGTGTTGCCAATACTGCCGATGTAGATTTGTTTGGTGAAATCAAATCAGCTCCGCGTCATCAAGGTGGTTATGCCTTGTCTATTTTACCTAAGGGTATAGCGATTAAAGGCTATGACGAAGAAGGCCTTCGCAACGGGATTCAAAGTTTGCTGCAAGTTCTAGAACAAGTGCCCAGTGGCGCATTGCCTCAGATGCTCGTCCGTGATTTACCGGACTTGAAATTCCGCGCGATGCATACCAGGCTCCGTCCGCCAAATCACTTTGGGAAAGACAAGACCATTGAAGATGCGTTAGAGGTTTATCGATGGATGTTTCGCCGATTAGGGCGTTATAAATATACGCACGTCTGTCTCATGATGAAGGGTAATTTTAAATTCAAAAAGCATCCGGAAGTTTGGCCTAATGCTGTTTATTCACATGAAGATGTCAAGCGGTTTGTTGCATTGGCCAATGAGCACGGGCTCGAAGTTTTTCCTGAGGTTAAGACGCTGGGTAAGTTTTTCTTTGGCCAACCCAAAGCGACCCTTGAAGCTCATGAGCAAATGCTTGATCGAAAAATTAGAACGCATACTGGTTCATGGAAAAACATTTTTCATGCTAACAGATCAGGAAAACGTCTGTCCGCAGAGCAAAAACAAGTCAAAGGTGATGGTGGATTGAGCATTGGGTTTAATGTTCAGAACCCTGATGTTTTGCCTCTGGTTAAGGACTGTATTGATGAAATGTATGAAGCCTTTGGCCAACCTCAATGGTTTCATGTTGGTGCGGATGAAGCACACTTTTTTGGAACATCATGGCCCAAGGAAGTTAATCGCGGGCAGATGTATGCGAATTACATTAATGCGTTGAATCGGCATCTGAAACAAAAAGGTTGCCGTACGATGATGTGGGGTGACATGCTATTAAGCCATTTGCAGTTCCCTTACTTTTTTGAAAATCACGGCGGCCCACCGCTTAATACGTTTGAAGCGATGCCTTTGTTAGATAAAGATATCGTCATTGCTGACTGGCATTACGGTTACGAAGTGGGTGGTGTTAAACCGGAGCATTACCCTTCGGTGTCTTGGTTTCGTCAGCATGGTTTTGATGTCGTGGGTGTGCCTTGGTTTAATCAGCCGGGCATGAGAAATTTTGCACGAGATATTGCAGCAACATCAAGCATGGGCCTGATGGGTTCTTCTTGGGCTTTACATTTGGCTTATAACCTGCATACGAATAAAGATGCTTTTAAGAACAAGCCCAAAACACGCAAAAAAATAGCAGGTCGCCATGAACTAGGCGTTCTTGCTTCTACCTCTGAAGCGTCTTGGAGTATCTTAAAGTCCAAGGAAAATATGGCTCAATACGATAGCGAACAATGGGAAGCACGTTGGTTGCCCGTGAAGCTTTCGCCATGACTTGATTTTGAATCGTAGCGTCTTTCATCTTAAATGAGTTCGTATAGAAGGTCATTTTTACGGGCAAAAGTATCTCCGATAGGCAGGGCGTTTGTTTGTGGTATGCTAACTGCGTCGCATATGGGCGTGCGTTGGTATTGATTTTTTTTGCAATCTCAATAGGCTGCCTAACACGCGAAGTTTTGATCTTTACGCGGGTGGTGATTTGCAATGGCATCCGCTAAATAACCAGCGGGAAATACCACATGGCAGAGCCGTTTAAGAATTTACTAAACAAACAAATCATTAAAGCAATGGCTACGCATTTTCATAATCAGTGGTCGAGTTTTGATACCAAAGGTTTTGTGGCGACTGCTACCCAAGACCTTGAGCTTCTTGAATTAAGTCAACGCACCGAGCGAATCACTGATACGATGATTCAATATCTGCCTGGGGACTTTGAAAAAGCTGCACAGATTATGCTCGGGAGTTTAGGCTCTGTTTTGAGTGGCAGTGTTACTAAACGCCCGGCAGATAAGACAGGGATAGCAGGTTGGGCAGTGATGCCTTTGGCAAACTATGTGGGCTTGCGTGGGCATGCTCATTTTGATTTGTCGATGTCCTTGTTTAAGGAAATGACTAAACGCGCGTCTTCTGAATTTGGCATCCGTTATTTTCTACTTAAATCACCTGCGAAAACATTATCCGTATTAAAGACATGGGCAACGGATGACTGTGTGCATGTGCGCCGGTTGGTGTCTGAGGGGATTCGACCGCGCTTGCCTTGGTCGATGAATTTGCCCGTATTTATCAAAGACCCCCAGCCGGTGATCGAATTGTTAGAGCTCCTTAAAGACGATGACCAAGAGTATGTCCGCCGTTCTGTTGCGAACAACCTAAATGATATTGCTAAGGATCACCCGGAGGTTGTTGCTGAAATTGCATCGCGTTGGATCAAAGGTGCAAGTGAGCCACGTAAGAAATTAGTTAAGCATGCCTGTCGGACATTGGTTAAACAAGGGCATAAAAAAACATTGTCCGTGTTGGGTTTTAAGCCGCCAAAATTAAAACAAGTAAGTCTTGAGATATTGACTCCCAAAGTTGTTTTTGGTGATGCCGCATCGTTTACGCTGTCAATCAGTTCGGACTTTCATCAAGATCAAGCTTTGATGATTGATTATATTATCCATCATCGTAAGGCTAATGGCTCAACTTTGCCTAAGGTATTTAAGTGGCGGCAGACCACCTTGCCGGCGAATGAGACATTGGTTTCAACAAAGAAACATCCGATTAAAAAAATCACAACGCGAGTGTATTATCCGGGCATGCATACCGTGGAAGTGATGGTCAATGGTATTTCAGTGGGCAGAGCTGATTTTCAACTGCTGATGCCGTGAGTGTTAAAGGTGTAGGGGGGATTCGATTTTGAATCACAACACTTAGATGTAAAGAGGTCAAACAAAAAAACACCGCGTGTCGTGATGACAGGCGGTGCTTTTTTTATGTGTTTAACGGGGGGTGTTTGAGAATCCCATGCTTCGCAGAGCCTTAGCATT
>JAESSU010000250.1 GCA_016763955.1 Phycisphaeraceae bacterium
CAATGTCTCTGGCACGGACTCAAATACATCAGGCAATCCGTCCAAGCCATCCAAGACTTCATGAAACGAAAAAGTTGTGTATAAGGCAAAGTTGTGTCAACACGGCTCGCCAAGGCAAGGGGGGCATGCGTTTGTCCTGCCTCGTCAATGATTATGGCCGGTGTGATCTGTAGGGTCATACTGTGTGGGCTCTGGTTGGGCAGGGACTGGAAGTGTCACAGCAGGGCGAGGGGACGCATGGTCGTGGCCGTCATGGTCGCTGTGGGTTGCGTGTTCAAGTGTGCCTAGTCCCCATGCCAATGCGATGCCCAAGATTAAAGCGGATGAGAGTCCAATGCGGTCGTGATGATGGAATTGTAACTCCGGCAGAAGGTCACTAAGTGCGACACAGATAAATGTCCCTGCACTAAACGCAAGTGCGTAGGCGATGAATATCGGGTTCTGCATGATCCAATGTTCCATCCCCAATAGGGTGATTGCGGCCCCCAATGGAACCGCTAGTGAGAACAAAGCGTTGATCACATGGCTTGCAAACTTTGACATGTTGCTCATCCGTGTGAGTGTGATCACCGTGAGCGAGTCAAGGGGTTTGTGCAAAATGATCACAGCAAAGGCAGCAAGTCCGGGAAATGCTGCCATGTGGTTGCCGTGTTGTTCAGCTAACATGGCTGACGCGAGTGCGACACCTGCAATGACACTGTGTAATGTCATCCCCATCGCAGCGCCGCTCCAGCTTAGCTTGTGATCCGGGTGAGGCTTGTCCCCTGCGTGTTGGTGATCATGGGTACAGCCTTGATGGTCATGTCCCTGATCGTGACTGTGTGTATGCAGACCGTCTTTCTGCGCGGTTTCTTGATCTTGGGGAACTTCGTGATGATGGAAACAGAAAAATCTTTCAACAAAGAACATCAACAAAAAGCCGCCGATCATCCAGAGCATGGTGGTTTGCCCCGGTGCAACCTCCAGGGCATGGGTGAGCATGTGCAAGAGTCCCACGCCAAACATTACGCCGCCGACAAAGCTAATGGCATACTGCATTCGCCGGTGAGTGAGTTTGATCCACAGAGGAATGAAGCCGCCTAGCAGTGATGCTGCAACAATGCAGACCGTGTATAGGATTAAGGTTCCAGTCATGCTCAGGGCTCCGGTTGTTTTTGATAAAGCGTTATCAGTTGATTTTAAATTTTAAGCAAGAGTGGTTTTCAGGCCAGTCTTGCTTAAAAGTTTGGAAACGAGTTGTCTTTGTTCTGCAATACCTTTGATCATCGGTTGAAGATCGTGGTGTCAGAACGTTGAGCTTCAAGCTTTTTCTGTCTGTATTGCAACGGCTTCAATGCGACGTTCGTGTTTTTGGGCTTGTTGGATCACCGGCTCGTGGTCATGGACATCTTCACCTTCACGGATGAGCCTTGCGGAGTTGAAGATAACGATGATGGAGCTGACACCGTGCCCGATGGCTGCACCTAGTGGTGTGAGGTGTCCTGCCCAGAGCAAGCCGATCATAAACAAAATGTAGCAGAGTGTGCCGATGAGGTTTTGACGGATGACGGTGACGGTGGAGCGTGAGAGCTTAATGAAGAAGGGCAATCGGTTGAGGTTGTTATTCATCAGCGCGACGGTCGCGGAGTTGATCGCAACGTCTGAGCCTGCTGCTCCCATGGCAATGGAGACATCACCCGCAGCCAGTGCAGGCCCGTCATTAACCCCGTCACCGATCACGCAGACGACGTGGCCGTTGGCTTTGAGTTGCTTAACGAGATCGAGTTTGTCGCCGGGTAGGGCTTCTGCTTCGACATCGGTGACATTCACTTGTTGTGCGACTTTACGAGCAGGGGACCAACGGTCGCCGGTGATCATCACACGGCGTTTGATATCCAGTTCTTCAAGTTCTATCATTGCTTCGGCTGCGCCAGGACGAACCTTGTCTTCCATTCCGACCCAGCCAAGTGCTTGGCCGTTGCGAGCCACAAACAGTAGGCTCATCCCTTCGCCTGCATCGGTGTTTAAGGCTGAAAGATCGATTCCCATTTCGCCGACCCATGCTTCACGGCCAACGATAATTTGTTGTCCATCAATGGTGGCTTTGACACCACGGCCTGCGACTTCTTCAAAGTCTGAAACTTCGGCAAGTTCGACTTGAGCTTTTTTTGCAGTACGAACTAATGCACGGGCAACAGGATGTTTGGAGTTGTGTTCCACAGAGGCTGCCGTTTGCAGTAAGTCCGCAGGTTCAACGCCCTCTGCTGGACTTAATCGTGAGACATCGAGTTCACCCATGGTGAGTGTGCCTGTTTTATCAAAGACGATTGCGCTGATGCGGCGTGCAACTTCTAGATCGGAAACATTCTTAACGTATACACCTAAGCGTGATGCCGCGGAGATCGCAGCGACCATGCCTGTGGGAGCTGCCAAGATGATGGCACAAGGGCATGAAATCAGCAGCAAGATGATGGCGTTGTTTAGGTCCCGTGTGATGAAGTAGACAATGCCTGCAATCATTAGCACCGTGGGGGTGTAGAAGCTTGCGTACTTATCTAACAGACGGACCACCGCAGGCTTGCTGAGTGAGGCTTGCATGATTAGGTCTTTGACCTTGCCTAGTGTGGAGTCTTTGCCCGCACTGGTGACTTTGATTTGGAGCACGCCTGTTTCGTTGGTTGTGCCTGAGAAGACGGTGTCTTCCACGGTGCGTTCTACGGGTAATGATTCACCGGTGATGTTTGCTTGGTTGATGGTGGAGGAGCCTTTGAGGATCACACCATCAGCAGGAATGTTGTCGCCGGGTCGGACGATGACGACGTCGCCTGGGGTTAGTTGTGACGCATCGGTTTCGACTTCTTTGCCGTTGACAAGTGTAAATGCTCGGGTGGGTGTGATGCGGATGAGGTCTTCAATGGCTTTGAAGGCTCCCGTTGCTGTGCGATGTTCGATCAGTGAGCTAATGAGCATGAAGAAGGCCACTGCTCCGGATTCCAGATACTGGCCTGATGCGAAGGATGCGATGATCGCCAAAGCGACCAGCTCTTCCATGTGAGACTTCTCATGAGCGTGAGGTTCTTCTTGGTGATCATGGTCATGGTCACAGGTATCGGTGTGGACGTGCGTGGTGCCATGGTCATGTGGGCAGCGGCCGGTCATGAGACTTTTGGCCGCATCACGGACAATTTTTTGTCCTAAGAGAATGGCCGCTACTGCAGCGATCATGTCCCCTTGATTGGAGGTGTCCATTAGGTAATGTGCCGCCGCCGCCGCCAGAAGCAACATGCCACCAAGCAGAATTAGATAAAATTCTAATTTTTGCTTACGGTCTTGCTGTTGGGCAAGACTGGCGTTGGGCTTGTGGGCGTGATCGTGATGGTGATCTGTAACACTTGTATCAGAAACGATTTGACTCATATGTCATTCCTTGACGCTATAGCTGTAGGTGCTGTTTTTACGCAAGGACTCGGGGGATAGTTCACGCGAATTGCAAATTTGCTTTAAACCGATACGAAAAAAAAAGCCTCAAGGGTCCGTTTGGCCCTCTTGAGACTTTGATAAATTCGTTTAATTGTGATTAGATTAAGCAGCCTTTGCCAAGCGGGTGCTTTGTCGATCCAGATAGCCGTGAAGTTTTTCACGGTCGATGTCCGTTTTGAATTGATCAAAGACCAATCCCATACGCACAGGGCCCGGTTCGTCGATGTTGTCGTGCATGCGGACGGTGTGTCCAGAGGCACTAAACGTGGTGGTTTGTGAACCTGGCAATAGAGCTCGGAATTCGATTTTCGTACCGGGTTGTATCCCGTCATCTAGTTCAAACCGTAAGCCCGTTTGACTGATGTCATAGATATAACCTGTATGGTTAAAACGAGTTTCGCCTTTAGTCCGAACACGGATTAACGTGTACATGGCAGGTAAGCTTAGGCGGGGAAATTGTCGAGCTTCAGCTCCGCAATGCATCTGATCCGACATGCTAGAATCCTTCCTGTAAAGTGTTAGCAATGCCCGTATACCCCTTAACGTACAATATGTATCGACTGAAAAGATCGTAATGTTTAGGGATAAAACATTCTTCTTGATATCGGGCATCACAGAGTCAAGAATTCCATATTAAATGGCCGATAACATTATTGTGACGCCTGAAATTCCAACCAATCCGACTCCCATGGAATCCTGTATCCTTATTGGTGACTTAGCTGGGGTAGATTACTTAAAGTCGCTTTTGCAGCTAACGGGCAAAAATCTCCCTATTGTCGGTTGGTTTACCAATCAAGTGAATCGCCACGACGCGCTGCAACTTGGATTACTGGATGATCTGGATGCCTTTTTGGTCGATGAAACCCCGACCCTAGCACTGGTGAGTCTCCCCGCTGCAATGCATCACCAAATACAGCAGATCACACAGACGCTTAAACAAAATCAAATCCCATGGCGGTACATCCCTAATCTTGATGATCAGCTCACAGGCAAAGTTCGTACTACGACACCTGGTCTTCCCGAATTTTCGGGGTTTTCGGAAGGCGGCGGGCAGATTGATACGATCCAACTGATCAGTCGTGAGCCGCAACCTTTAGATGAAAAAGCCATCAAGCTGGTGATCGAAAACAAAGCGGTTTTGCTCACCGGAGCAGGCGGTTCGATTGGTTCAGAGTTAGCTAGAATTGTCTGCCGTTTTAAACCTTCACGTTTAATGCTCGTGGAACGCTCGGAGAACAGTCTCTTTGAGATCGACCGCCGCATTGCCCGAGAGTTTCCCGATCAAAAGCGACACGCAATTCTCCATGACATCACCGACCCTTCGCACACGCTGGCAATGATGGGCAAGTACAAACCCGATGTCATTTTTCATGCAGCTGCTCACAAACATGTCCCGATGATGGAAGGCCATCCTTCCGAAGCGGTTGAGAATAACTTTTTTGGTACACGCAGTGTTGCTGATGCAGCGAATGCTCTTGGCGTGGGCCGCTTCGTGATGATCTCATCAGACAAAGCAGTTAATCCAAGCTCGGTGATGGGGGCCACCAAACGGATGGCTGAACGATATATCCAATGGCTCAATAGTCATTGTGATACCGTTTTTTCCATGGTGCGGTTTGGCAATGTGTTAGGTTCGGCTTGTAGTGTTCTGCCGATCTGGTCTAGTCAGCTTGCCCAAGGCGGCCCTTTGACGGTGACGCATCAAGCCATGACCCGCTACTTTATGACCATTCCTGAAGCAGCAGGATTGGTGATCCAGTCAGCAGCCTATGCTTCTGGGGGCGAAGTCTTCTTGTTGGACATGGGCCAGCCGGTGAATATATTGGAGCTTTGCAAACGATTCGTCCGCATGCACGGGCTTGAGCCTGATGTGGACATGCTAATTAAGATTACAGGTATCCGTCCGGGCGAAAAACTCTTTGAGGAGTTGGCATACGATTGTGAAGCGATGCTTCCCACACCCCACGCATCGATTCGTCTTTGGGAAACGCTGCCGCCGATGGAGGCACAAATGCAGCAGATCATCCGTGCATTTGACACCTTGCGTGATAAACGGTCGATCAATGATCACCATTGGCAACACGCAAAAACACAAGCCATCCTTGCTGCAATTCGCATGGCAGTTCCTGAAATGATCCCCTCATCCGAACGCGCAATCGCCAGTTAAAACCGCTTGTGATTTAGCGATCTAACTTACGCAAAATTGGTTCTTGGCCGATGATCTCGTATCATTCTCCCATGAGCAAAATAAAGACCCGTAAATTAAACCAACTCCGTCCTGTCACCCTTGAAGCTTTCCCGACACAAGCTGCCGGTTCAGTCCTTATCAAGCAGGGTAATACACACGTACTTTGCACCGCAAGCATCGCTTCAGAAATGCCCCGCTGGATGGCACCTAAGCGCGGTGAAGAACCGACCAAAGGTTGGGTCACTGCGGAATACAACATGCTCCCAGGCTCAACCAATGACCGTAAACGTCGAGGCCCAGACTCACGGGGTACAGAAATCCAGAGACTCATTGG
>JAESSU010000251.1 GCA_016763955.1 Phycisphaeraceae bacterium
CCGTCCCTTTGGTAGCTATGCCTACACCATGCCCCCCTACATCATCACCGACGAGCAGTTGCACAAAATATGTGACGTACTAGAACAATGGGTGACTTAACCAATAGTAAACTTGTTAATTGACCTATTAAAAAAATCCCTGACACCAACCTATGTTAGCATCAGGGATATATATCAAATCATTGACTTAATGTTGCATCATTTATTTCACGAGACATAATTTAGTCATCTTGCCTGTCCCATTGGACAACCATTCAGCGACATAAATATTGCCCTCACCATCGACATGCAAATCATGGGGCGAAGAAAATTTCCCTACCTGCCAGTCGGATTTCGGCAAGTTAGGCCAGCCTTGAATTTCCCACGCTTTATCCCAATCACCCAAATGCGCCGCCACTTCATCCTGCTTACTGAGGATCGTCACGCGCGAATGCAAGTCAGGAATGTACATCAAGTCACCCACGACTTTAGCGGTACACGGGCAACGCAACATCCCTTTGACTTGCGAGATATATTGTCCATCCATGGTAAAGTATTGCAAACGATTATGACCACGATCTGCAACCAAAATACGTTCTTCACCACTGCGTAAATCAATTGTAATGCCATGCACATTGCTTAATTGGCCATCTGCGTCCCCTGCTCCACCAAAAGACTTAATATACTTTCCTTGCTTGTCATAACAATGAATCCAAGGTTGCCCATAACCATCAGCGATATAAATATCCCCATTGGCTGCGACTACCGTTTCGGTGGGTACAAACTTCTTTTCTTCGTTATAAATCTCAGGCAAATCCGGCGTCACAATGCGTAATACTTCACGCCCGTCTAGTGTGGTTTTCACAACCATATGTTGCCCGGTCACTGCTAGGTACAGATATTCACCATCTGCTTCTTGAACGTAGGTCATGCCATGCGCACCGGGGCTGTATTCACTACCCCAGCTATCTAAGAACTGCCCGTCTTTATCAAAAATGTAAATTGATTCTTCCCCAGTGTGATGCACAATAATGCGTCCTTGCGCATCCTCTACAACGCCATGCGTCGTGCCAAAGGCTTTGCCCGCAGGCAATTGCCCCCACTGATCAACAACCTCGTATTGAAATTCCCCTTCACCGATACGCATCTTTGCTTGTTTAGTCATCAGGTCATACTCCCTTGGTTATTCAAAGTCTGTTTATTTTAGATTCAAAGATTCAATAAAGTAGATTATCGTATTTCGCTCCCCTTGACGTTTGTTTTTACCTTGCACTGTAAATCAAACAATCCAACGACAACGGCTCTGCTCATTTAATGTCCGCCCTCGTTGTACAAGACTTCGTAGATTTCTTTGTCTTGCGTTAAACTGTACGCATGACCGACCGCCATGCCCGTGACATCCAAATGCACCCTTGCAAAGGCTTGCCTGAACTTATGCTAGTGGGGCGCACGGAAATTGAGAAAGCCCTGCCGAAGCTCGACATCACGCCTGATCCAGATTGCATGGAAATTTATCTCGCATACAAAGGGAAAAAATCTCTTTTTGCTTTAGGTCAGGAATATGAACTTACTGGCGGTGATTTTTTGATCATCCCCCCCAGGCGTCGAACACTCTACTGGCCCAATGCCCGTCTCCAAATGCGCCCACTATTGGTTACGTTTGAATCTCAAATGTGACCGCCCTTTTTTAGACAGTTCACAATACGAACCTTTAAGAGAAGCCTTGCTTAATCTTAAGGTTCAGCAAGGTGCTGCCACCGAATCTTGCCATGAAAATGTAAGGCGTTTGTATGACCTAGCGACTAAAGCCCAATCATCAAACGCCTCTTCCCAAGCACTTTTTCAAATCGACTTTCAACTGACGTTAGGCACTTTGTTATTTCAACTTTTACAAACCATCGCCGCGAACAATGCCTCCCTCACCGGGTCTCACAAAACGGTTCATCCTGCTATCGATGATGTGATCACCTTTATGCATCGTCGCATTGGCGAGAACCTATCCATCGCAGACTTTGCACAAGCTGCGGGTTATTCTGTTTCCGCTTTTCAAGCTCTGTTTAAAAAAGACACTGGCATCGCCCCCAAAGAATACTTTTTACGCATGAAACTCGATTGGGCCAAAAACCTCTTGGCCCAACCTCAAAAAAACATCACGCAAATCAGTCACGAACTAGGGTTTTCTTCCAGCCAATATTTTTGCACTTCCTTTAAGCGTTACCACCTACTAACGCCCGGTGATTACCGGCTTAAAACTCGTGGACGCTAAAGGGCATTGACGATTGGTCTGTTTTGCAATCTAACTATGATTCTGATTTTAAGCCCTGTTTATCTTTGCCAAAATCACGACATCCACCTTCTTTATCGGGGCGGACAAGTAGCTTAGTCAAGTCATCAATTCCTTTGTATGCATACGGATCCTTACCCGCCACCATCACGATATCACGCCAGTCTAACGTTCCCATACCCTGCCCTGCCTCAGGTGGGCGCCAAGGCAAAAGCGACTGTGCAGACATGTAATGATTCACCAGCGCCCGACGACAACCTGAGCTTGCGGTATTAGGTAATGAACGATGCAACAGATAACCATTAAAGAACACGACACTCCCCGTTTTAACTTCCACCGCGATCGCATCATCATCTGTATAGGGATAGCCATCTGCCTGTCCTGCACAATCAAAACGATGATCATCATGCTTGGTTTGAGGCCAAAGGATGCCATGCTTATGCGAACCTGGGATCACCCAGAGACAGCCGTTTTCAATCGTCGCATCATCCATTGCAATCCATGCACCGGTCAATGAACGATCCCGTGTGGGAATGTAGAACTCATCCTGATGCCAAGCTTGGCCGGGCTTACCCGCTGCTTTAATAAACAACATCGACTGCATGCACTTAACATCAGGACTAACAATCCGCGTCAAGGTGTTGGCAATATTAGGATGCTTTAGTGCATCGAGTATCAGCGGCGAAACCTTATGTGGGAAGTGAATGCACAAATATTGTTTGATCACCTGATCATCATCCTGCTCACGATGATCCCCCTTAGCCCCGTCAAATTCACCATGCTCACCGCGACAGATCGCAACGGTTTCCTTACGAAGAGCTTGAATTTGCTCCATCGAAAAAGCATCTTCAAGAATCAGATAACCCAATTCATGATAAGCTTGAACCTGCTCATCACTGAGTTGGGTAAGCGGGTGTGAGGTGGCGGTCATGTATCAGACTCCTGTTAATGAGGTGTTATAAAAAAACATCCCGATGAGGGCCAGCATGTCTTTTGAAAATTCGACTCGCCCGTTATAATACATCACAGGAACAACATAACCATGGACTCAAGCACCAATTTAATATCTAAAAACACTTTGCCTCGCACACTCAGCCAGGCTGTTTTTGGGCGTGTGGTTTATCAACCCGGGTCAATCTTCGGTCCGCGTGAACAATCTGATCTGCAACTGGTGGGCATTGAAAGTGGACATGCAACCCTCACAGTGGATGGCAAAAAGAAAGTGTTAAACGAAGGTTGGATGTGCCTGTTACTTCCCGGACATCAGGAATACTTTCGCTTTGCCAGCAAGCAAGCAACCTGTCACAACTGGTGTACCCTGTCGTTCGCGACCCTGCCACGACGCTTTAGCGAC
>JAESSU010000252.1 GCA_016763955.1 Phycisphaeraceae bacterium
GAAGACTAATCCGGTGAACAAGCCGTAGACGATCAACAGAGGTTCGGTAAAGTTAAACATGATTACGTCCTTTCATCCCAAAGAGTGCAAAGGCTGTGACTACGCCGGATGCAAACATGGCAAAGAAAAACGCCCATGAACTCACAGCTAATTGGAGTCCACCACTAATCCCGTGACCGGAAGTACAGCCGCCTGCCATACGCGCTCCAAAGAGTAGGATCATGCCTCCGACAAAGGCTCCGGTATAACGAACACATTGGCAAGAGCCAAAGCGATTAGCCCAGAGGGGCGGGACGGTTTCTTTGAACTTCTCATCAGAAAGTCTCATGCCCAGATAAGCACCGATAGGCATTGCGATGACCAAGAAAAACTGCCAGTCAAAATAAACTTTACCTTTGTCGGGCTTGAAGTATTTAGCCCAGTAAGCATTAGCCTGCACATGCTCTGGTGCGACGATACCAATAACAACACCGGGAGTCTTAGCAATGGAGGTACTGGTTCCCAAAGCTTTGTGCATTAGCCCAAAGGTAATACAACTAAGAATGCCAATACCGATTCCTACAACATAAGGATTCCATCGTCGTCGTTTAAGCGGATTCATCTTGTATGCCTCCCAGTAGACTGTCCTGAGAATTCAGGAACAGAAACCCATGGCGAGATTTTGTGTAAAAGGTTAAACAAACTAGGTGTTTTAAGCCATAGGATGCAAACCAACTTAACGACATACAGTTTACCCAAGGGATTGGGTTTGAAGAATCATTTTCTTTAAATTACTGGAATTAAAGCAAGCAGCCAGCTTCAAGGGTTTGAATCAAACCGCTCGCATTACATACTAGATGTTGCAATCACAGGAAGATTTAGATCATCAAAGTCACTGGTGATAAAACGATGATGCGCCAACCCTCCGAGCATGGCTGCATTATCTAAGCAAACCGACATCGGCGGGAGACAAACTTTTAATCCACGCTCTTGCCCTAAGGCTAGCATCTGCTTACGCAACTGGGAATTCGCACTCACGCCCCCGCCTACCAGAAGACGTTTGGGCATTTTCCCTTGTTCATCAAGTTGATCCAATGCACGATGAATTTTTTTATTAATCGCGCCGATGGCAGCGGCCTGAAATGCAGCTGCAAGATTGGCTTTATCCGTCTGTGATAAATCTTTCGCTGAATATTCAAATTTGACCTGTTTGCCTTTTCCCGTGGGCTTGCCACGCACACGATAAAGCAATGCCGTTTTCAAGCCTGAGTAGGAAAAGTCCAAGCTGGTCTTGCCCAACATTGAAATAGGTAGGGGGGCCACCGCAGTCACGTCACCGCTCTGAGCTAGCTTGTCAACTAAGGGTCCGCCCGGATACCCCGCATCAAGAATCACCGCAGCCTTGTCATAGGCTTCGCCAATCGCGTCATCAATCGTGCGACCCATTCGTGACATGTGTAAAGCACCCGTGACATCGTAAAGACATGTATGTCCGCCAGAAACAACCAACCCCAAAGCAGGGTAAACAGGTTCAGGCCATGGCAAATTTGCATCCATCACCAAGTCCGCTGCATAGAGATGAGCTTGGACATGGTCGACACCAATAAGGGGTTTACCTAAAGACCATGCCAAGCTTTTTGCGGCACTCACCGCAATAAGCAGCGAGCCAATAAGTCCGGGACGGTTGCCCACTGCAATGGCATCAAGATCATCAAATGTCACCGATGCTTGCTTGATCGCCTGATCAATCACAGGCAGGATTTTTTCAATGTGCGCTCGACTGGCAATTTCAGGTACAACGCCTCCGTATTGCTCATGCAAATCGTGTTGCGTGGCAATGACGTTACTAAGAATCACCCGTCCATCTTTTACGACAGATGCCGCGGTTTCATCACAACTCGATTCAAGCGCTAGGATCAGTGAATGTTTTACAGTCATGTTTCTTTAGCCGGTCATTATACGCATCGCGTCTATTTTGTACGCGTCGGACGATTCATAAGACTTTGGGGCACTTGTGTTCGCGATGTCAGTCAGGCACAAGTTTTAATCGTCAATGATATTACTTAGCAGGAACTACGACAGCTTCTTCTTTTTCGATGTTTTCTATTTCAGTAGAAACGTCCGCTGTTTTGTCAGTCTCAGGATCAGTCTTTTCGCCGGACTCGATTTTTTTGATTTCTTTTACGACTTCAGCCATGCGTTCTTGCAATAGTTCACGCGTGCGGATCAAGTTTTCTAGCAGGATAGCATCCCGAATATCATCCCCACCTTCAGAGCCCACCTTGGGCCATTGCCCGGTTGTGAGTTTGCCAATGACAGCTTCGAGTCCTGCGGCAAGTTGGATATCTTTGAGATTTTCACGAAGCCAATCAGGCGTGATTTCTATGGCTTGCTGAGCACCATTTTCTTCATTCAGTACATCGCCTTCACGACGCACTTTAAGCATGTCGGTGACTTGGCTGGACTTCATTGCCACATAAAAACCAGGATCAGGATTCACACCCCAATTTTCAGCGCCTTTAACACGATGAATCTTTTCGCCATTGGGTAAGTAATAATAAGCATTGGTAATTTTCAAGGCTCCCTCACCGGATGCCAAGGGTCTGAGTTGTTGTACGGAACCTTTACCAAAGGTACGTGTCCCGAAGAATTTCCCCCGGTGGTTATCATGCAAAGCGCCGGTGACAATTTCAGATGCTGAAGCACTATTTTCATTGGCAAGGACAACCACTTCACCGGTAAAGGCCGTACCGCTGTCAGTTGAATATTCCGTCGTCTCAGGGACGACCCGTCCTTTAACAGAAACGATTTTCTGACCACCGGGCAAGAACATGTCCGCCACTTCAATAGCTGTTGGGAGCAATCCGCCAGGATCAAAACGCAGATCAAGGATCACAGCTTTGGCACCTTGTGCGTTGAGCTGATTTAAAGCAAGTCGCATGTCCGGGCCGGATTTTTCGTTGAACTGAGTGAGTCGGATATAGCCAATCTTATTCTGCTCATCAAGCATATAGTTCCAATGGTGATCCTTATCACGTTTAAAACCCTTGACGGTTTGAATATTGATCCGTGCGCGGGTGATTTGGATGGTTTGCTTTTCACCGGTCTTGTGACGGACAAGGATAGTGACCTGCGTGCCTTGCTGGCCGGTGAGCATTCCAACTGCATCATTGATCGAAAGACCTTCGGTGTCCTTGCCATCGATTTCATAGATAATGTCTCCCGCCATGATGCCTGCTTTCCATGCAGGTGATTCTTCCAGTGGACTGACGATTTTTACTCGCTTGAGTGTTTGATCGATCATCACTTCTGCGCCGATACCTGAAAACGAGCCGCGGATATGTTTGTCGAACTGCTTCATATCTTCGGGAAATAGATAGGTGGTGTAGGGATCATTAAGCGCACTAATCATGCCCTCGACAGCATACTTGAGCATTTTTTCCTGATCGGGTTCTTCGACATGTGAGGTCACTAGCTCACGACGCAAGGCGGTGAGTAGCCCGATCTGTTCAAAAGCATCACCGCGCCGAGCCATGGTGTTGGAAGTCCATAGCAGCAAGTTGCCAGCCACTAATACAGCCAGCAGTAAAACAATCTTGGAATTTTTCTGCATATTCATCTTTTCGTCTTTAAAGAGGTAAATTAGGTCCACTATGATTTTAGAGACTATCGGTCTCTGTATCAAAGAACAATTCAAATGTTTGTCAGGTTGCAGTTTACAGATAAAATGATCTAGTGTTGATGGATATAATTTTTATTTACAACCCTAGCAAGAATATTGGAGATATAAAGCTTGTCGTGACAAAGTGATTAACACCTGATTTTTCCAAAGTAAAACCCCCTGACAAGTGCTAGTCAGACTTGAACATTCCGTAAACCATCGTATTCTGTTAACTTAGAAGCTCTGATTAACAACCCTTTTCTTAACGGGTCTACATAATGCAACAAATCCTAGTCGGAATATTCACGCTGTTTTTGCTAACAGGCTGCCAGTCTTCTAAGCCCTTGCCCTACAGCGCAGGCGAAGAAGGAGCTTCTCGTTTTATCCGCGCAGATTACGAACAAATTGGAAGTAAAATCCAAGTCGTCGTCGATGGGTCAGCCTATAAAATTCAAAAAGGGCATATGCTTCGAGCCAACGGCCAACAAGTTGAGCCTCTGGCTATTCAAAGACCGCCACGTAATGAATCCAACTTAAGTCGCATTGGCAGCTTCAATGGCGGACACATTGCCTCAGGGCGCAATACAGGCCCCACCATTGGTGTTTCCACTGCTGGCAATGCCGTACAGACCAAAACTTACATCTGGTTTGATCTGGTATCCCTTGGTGATGCGCCTTGGACCCTTAAGCTCGATGTACTTGGACTTGGCGAGCAATCTATCGAGCTTCCTGCGAAGTTTCATGATCAAGCACCGGAAATTACGACCCCCACACCGACTGTTAATAATTGAGGTTCTACTTTATTTGCCTTGAATGTCTTAATTTTTTTATAAATAAGTTGATCAACTGACTCCCCATCGTCAATGACCTAATCCTATCGCTTGATCACTTGACGATGCTCATACAGTACTATTTGCCGCAAGCAAGATGCAATAATGCTTCATAACATTTACAATGACTTGACTATGAGTGAATCCCAAAACAAGAAACAAGTCATGGAAATCGTTGAGCCGCTTGGCAAGCGTGTGCTCATCCGCAAGGACCAAGACAAGAATAAAACCAAGTCCGGCATACACCTGCCTGATAAAATCGAAATTCCCACGCTCACCGGACGCGTGATGAGCATTTCCACACAAGTTGAACACGATATCGACTATCCCATTCAATACCTCGACCGGGTTTTGTTTAATCCTAAGGAAGCGATCCCCGTGGACTTTGAAGGTGACAATCGCCTGTTCGTCGTGCCTGTGGAAAACATCGTAGCCGTATTCCGGAAAGGGGATTGACTTGACGGACAACCTCCTGATAGAACCTCTTGACCAAGCTTTTTCCGTGAGCCTTTGCCCGCCGGGGAGCAAAAGTCTCACCAATCGAGCGGTCCTGCTAGCTGCATTGTCTAGCGGCAGATGTGACCTTTCAGGCTTACTTTGTGCTGACGATGCCCACCGTATGCGTGAAGCCTTGATCACTCTAGGAATCAATTGGGAAGCAACCTCGCCAACCACCGCCTCAATCACCGGCAACAGCGGGACATTCCCAAAAGCTGATGCAAAACTATTACTTGGAAACGCAGGCACAGCCACCCGATTCCTCACCGCAGCTTGCTGTCTAGGAACAGGTGTTCGCACCCTTGATGGCATCCCTCGGATGCGTGAGCGTCCCATCGGCCAATTGGTCGATCCACTGCGTGAGTTGGGAGCGAATATTGACTATCAAGACCATGACGGATTCCCACCTTTGCAGATTAAAGCAGGGGGGATACACGGCGGCAAAATCACCTTACAACCCACGCTCTCAAGCCAGTACATCTCGGCATTATTGCAAATTGCGCCGTATCTTCCCGGTGGTCTAACCATTGACTTTGACGGCCAGCCGATCAGTATCCCTTACATCACCATGACACTGTCGTTGATGCATCAATTTGGAATAAAAGCAAACATCGCACCGGGCTTTACTTCAATCACAGTTCCCCAAGGTGTGTACAAGCCAGTGAATTTGCACATTGAACCTGACGCATCCAATGCCAGCTATTTTCTAGCAGCGGCGGCCATCACACCTGCAAGTAAATGCACCATCAAGGGACTTGGGTTCCGCAGTGTACAAGGTGATGCAGGCTTTGCAGAAGTTTTGCAACTCATGGGCGCATCTGTCATCTGCGAGCCTGATAGCATCACGGTCATCTCACCACCTAAAGGTGAAAAGCTCGTGGGAATCGACATTGATTTAAACCACATGCCCGACATGGCTCAGACACTTGCAGCAGTTGCCTATTTTGCAGACGGCCCAACCACCATTCGCAACGTGGGCAATCTCCGCGTCAAAGAGACCGACCGGATGGCTGCGATACAAGTTGAACTCATGAAGCTCGGCGCAGAAGTAGATATTGAAGGTGATGACATCATCATCACGCCCCCAGTGAATCCGATGCTACCCGCTGACGAAGCAGTGACGATTAACACCTATGATGACCATCGCATGGCGATGAGCTTTGCGGTGATTGGCCTGCGTAAGCCGGGCGTCGTTCTCCAAGACCCAACTTGCGTAAACAAAACGTTTCCAGATTTTTATGATTACTTAACGCGATTGCGTGGGTAATATTATTTTCGAACCAGAGAGGTTTGAGACATAGAGCGAAGTGTTAATCATTCACTTTCTCACGTCCTAACTTATGAACGAAGCATTTAAACAACTCACCAAAGACCTTTTTCGGTTCAAGAAACTCTTCGTACTGGCATTCATTGCGGCATCACTTAATGCCCTTTGCTTTGGCGCAGGTCTTGGAATGCTCAAAGCAGCTGCATCCTTAATCTTGGACTTTAATAATGGCTACACGCTAGCGGAATATGTTGCCCCAGCCTTTGATAAAATCCAACAGGTCTCAGAGCAACTCGCTGAAAGTGGCTATCACCTGATCTCTGATGCAACGCTTAAAAATATTGAATTGACCCTAAGCCAATGGGCAAGTTATTTGCCCACTGATC
Source organism: Phycisphaeraceae bacterium (assembly GCA_016763955.1). GTDB lineage: Bacteria > Planctomycetota > Phycisphaerae > Phycisphaerales > Phycisphaeraceae > UBA7800. Next base: position 6,622 of record JAESSU010000252.1, read on the forward strand.
CTTGGAAATCCTTTGTCTTAGTCCTGTTGATCATTCTAACCTTCACAATCATTGGCAATATCGGACGATTCCTACACGAATGGATCGTTATTACCGTCATCATGCGAACGACAATGTACTGGCGAGCACGACTGATGCGCCGCGTACTAAATGGTCAGTATCTCTTGCTACAACAACAAGGACAGTCCGAACAACTCATCCGTGTGACCAATGACACGGCGGTGATGGCCAATGCCCTGCGAGAAATTTTCGGCAGGGCCGCAGGTGAAATTCTCAAAGCAACAGCAGGTGTAAGCATCGCTTTCTACCTTAACTGGAAATTAACTCTGCTAGCACTTGTGGGTGCGCCTGCCATTGCAATTATACTCAGAAAATTCGGAAAAATCATTCGGCGTGCATCTAAGCGAGCATTGGGCAGACGTGGCCGTCTTGCAGCCGTTTTACTTGAATCCATCAATGGCATACAGGTTGTCAAAGCGTTCGGCGCAGAAGGTTTTGAACGCCGTCGCTTTGCCCATCAAAACCGCATGCTCTACAAAGAAGAAATGGGCATGCGCACTGCCCGTGCAATGTCATCACCTGTGATCGAAATCATTGCCATGATAGGCGTGGTCATCGTAGGAACCGTTGCGGGTTGGCTGATTTTCCGTTTGGATCAACCTGCGAGTGAACTAATCACCGTACTCACTGCATTGGCAGCATCAGCTGCTGGACTCAAACCCCTCTCGAATTTGAACAACCAACTCCATGAAAGTTCCGCAGCGGCAGATCGCATTACCGAAATGCTCGATATGCCCGGAGAACCCCTAGGCAAAAAAGGGGACCCTAACCTTCCCAAACTCCCGACACATCGCCAATCCGTCCAGTTTAAAGATGTTCAATTCACTTATCCCAATCAGGATAAACCTGCACTAACTGGGATTAATCTCACCGTCAGCCATGGCATGGAAGTGGCTATCGTCGGGGGCAATGGTTCGGGTAAGTCCACTTTAATGAGTATGCTCCCGCGACTGATCACCCCTAGCCATGGCCAGATTTTTATTGATGAACATGACATCAACACGACGAACCTGCGCAGTGTGCGAAATCAGATTGCGGTCGTCACACAACAGTCAGTTCTCTTCCAAGGCTCCGTTGCGGATAATATTGCCTACAACTATCGCCATATCAGCAAAGACAAAATCATTGCAGCAGCCAAACTTGCTCACGCTCATGAGTTTATTCAAAGCCTGCCCGA